>DHNF01000107.1:6531-12253 GCA_002409375.1 Ruminococcaceae bacterium UBA5423 | reverse complement strand
CCTTCATCGGTAATGACTGTTCGTTTATTCATTCTGCGAAGTCTCCTCCGGAGTGATATTTTGTCGAATTAACAAATATTTCGAATTTTATCTTAACCATGCCAGTTATTATACTAAAGCGAAATCCCAATGTCAATACCCGCAAGCATCCATGCAGCATCTTTAAGAGTGATAGTATGCCCGCCTGTTTGCATAAATTCGGGAGGTTTGTCTGCTATTTCATGCACACTGCTCAGCTCATACAATCCTGCCATAAATTGCAAGGCATCACAGCCCGGTGGAACTACTGCCAGCAATTTGTTTGACAAGCGTGGAATAAAACCATATATAATGCCTTTTGTATCTTTTTTACTATAAGAAAAATTACGTGCACAAAGCACCCATCCTTTGGCTGATAATTTTTCCCTAAAATCCATTCCCATATCGTTGGGTACAAGAACCAGCAGACTGCCTGAGATACATTCCGAATTGTTTGTCACGTTAATCACGGCGCCATACCGGTGCATAGCCTCGTATTGTTGCTGCGCATACCGATGAGGATATAAAGTAACTACGCACACTTCCGATGCAAAAGGTAAAAATGACATCGGCAAATCGGGCGCCGAGGCTTGCAAATCATAAATTGAGATTTTTACAATACGCGGATTAACTGCCACGATTTCAAGCATTGCGACTGCGGCCAACTCCATTAACCTCCTTGCCAATTCAATCCCGGCAAAAGGCATAATTCCCGAGTCTATGGGTGATGTAACACCTCTTGGCAACAAAAGCCGTCCGGACTCACGCCCCGCTGCACGCCGTATGGCCGTCCAGTCGAGCATGCCGCCACGTCCGGTATCGGCCATTATCTTTAGATATTGTCCGCTTCCCGCTCGCACAAGATCAGTTTTGACAGCAGGCGGACGCAGGCGAAATCGCTTCCACCGCCGTCTGGTCTGATTTATGCACAGTGCCGCCAGCACAATTTCACCTCCCCTGTAACTTTTTGATTGCATCAGTTAAATTTATGCCGGATATGCCTTTATAATACTAATTACGAATAAAAGATTGATATAAAATTTGCGAAGCATACTTATAAGGGCGAACTGTGCTGCCCGAAAAGCGCAAAAAAATCCGTATTAGGAGTGCGGTGTCCCCCAAAGCACTCTTAATAGCGGTATTATTCATTGGGTATTAATTATATTTTGCGCCAAGCGGGCATAATTATAGGTGAGGTGAGGTCTAATGGATATAACTGCTTTGCCAAGACGCACATTTCATCTTAAAGCTTTATTGTTTTTTGTTGCATTGACATTAGGGGCGGGGTTTTTCGGCGCATTGCTCGGCGGATTTTCGGGCTTTGCAGGTTTAGTCAAGCCTCCACTAACACTTTCGGCAATTACTTCGCCCGCCATATGGACAGTTCTTTATATCACAACGGGAATTGCCGCCTATCTCATCTGGAACATTAATGATATCGACGGTCCGCGCGTACTGCGCCTATATCTGCTGCAGCTGCTTTTAGGCGCACTTTGGCCGCTGATTTTCTTTAGACTGAAAATGCGTTTGGTCGCTTTTTTCTTGCTGCTTAGTATAATAGCTATCGTAAGTCTTGTTCTTACAGGCTTTAGATATATAAGAAAATCTGCATACCGTCTTATGCTGCCGTACTTTATTTCGCTTATCTATACAGCCTATCTCAATATCGGATTTTATCTTTTGAATAATTCAAACTGATATTTGCAAATCACAATAACCCGTCAATCGATTGTTTTAATTGTTCATAACCGATACGCCCGCTCTTTAGCGAAAACACACACGGCTGTTTTGCTTTACAAACATTACATTCGATATACTGCACAGATTCGGTCTGCTCTCTGTTGTCGTACAGGTAAGACATAAATTCATCCTTGTTATTTACACCCGGTGCATCCGAATCTATTTTATATGAATACACATATTTCGCCTCGTACTTTAAAATAATTTCTCCCCGCCGACAAACAGGACATACTATTTTGTGGCTCATAAGCATCGCCTCCGATGCATTATTATGCTCAATTATTGGCTATGATATTACACAAACGAATTTCCGTCACTGTTAAGTAAAGCTAATCTTGTAATATCGCAAAACACTTTAATATGTTCACCTTGACACTGTTCGACATATTCTTCATATGCTGTGACTACAAGTGCAGGGTTTATTGTTTCGCCACCGCAGGGCAGTATCAGGCAAAGCTCGTTGTCGTTGCAGTCGTGTATTTCAGCCTTGTTTAAAAACGGGCTCAGTTCAATTTCACGAACCAAACCTTTTTTGGTTCGTTTTTTTGCAATTATGTTTTGCTCTTTAATAAATTCAGACAAGTGATTATTGTTGTCTTTAAATCTCATCAGATAACGCGCAAACGCAATGTCCCTTAACTTCATAACAGGCTCACCCACATGGTGCACTATAAGACCATCAGGCAAAACTTGATTAAGCCTGTCCTCAATATCCTCAGCCGGCATATCATTTATCAAACGAATATCCATGCTTTCGTCTTTACCCTCAAATCCCAGCGAAAGAGGAGCTGCAAACTTAAGGTAAGGATGACGGTTGAACCCTTCGGTATACCACACGGGAATTGACGCGCGCCGCACAGCCCGCGTCATGGTACGCATTAAGTCGAGGTGAGAAATAAATTTTGCCCGACCGGTTTTTGAAAAACGAATTCTGATTTCTTTCAAGACAAACACACCCCTTTTTTCCACCGCGCAGCTCCGCAGCCAGAGCAAGCCTGACGGCAGTTGGGTGTTGTGACGTTATTGTGAGCACATTCGTTTTCTTTGATTAAAAACTTTTTTGTAACACCGTAATCTAAGTGGTCCCACGGCAAAATTTCATCGAAGGATCGGCGGCGATTGGCGTAAAATGACGGGTCAAGCCCAAATTCATCCAGCGCATCAAGCCAAACCTGAAGATTAAAATGCTCTGACCATGCATCGCGCTTGCACCCGCGCTTGAATACCCCTTCAATGACATCACCCAAGCGGCGGTCTCCACGCGCTAAGATCCCCTCTAAAAAGCTTGTAGATGCATCGTGCCAGTGCAGCGATATTTTTTTAGTTGTCAACAAGCTGCGCAAGTGCGTTTGTTTTTGCTCCAGCATTTCCATGGTATCCTGCGGCTCCCATTGGAAAGGAGTAAATGGCTTTGGTACAAATGAGGACACACTAACCGATACATTGACGCCTTTTCCTTTTTGCCTGTTGGGGTTTTTATAATAGCGATCCACAATTTTTTGTGACAGTGATATAATCTCGGCCACATCATCAAAGGTTTCTGTGGGCAATCCAATCATAAAATACAGCTTTACGGCTGTCCACCCTGCTGTAAAAGCCTTATTTGCAGTCTCTAAAATATCATTATCGGTTAAATTCTTATTGATAGAGTCACGCAGGCGCTGTGAACCGGCTTCGGGGGCAAATGTTAAGCCGCTGCGCCGCAATACATTAAGTTTTGCGGCAAGCTCTTCTGAAAAGCCATCAATTCTTAATGAGGGCAGCGAAATGTTTGTGTTTTGCTCCTGTGCCCATTCAAGCAGCATTGGCAGCAGACTCTCAAGCTTTGTATAGTCGCTTGTCGAAAGTGAGGACAGCGAAAATTCCTCATAGCCGGTGCTCTTGCACAGCGAACGGCTTTGAGCATTTATTACTTCAGGCGACTTTTCACGCACAGGTCGGTAAATAAAACCTGCCTGACAAAAGCGGCAACCTCGTATACAACCGCGAAAAATTTCGCTCATTGCCCTGTCATGAACAATGTCAATAAATGGCACAACAAAGCTTTCGGGGTAATAAACAGTATCCAAATCGCCGATAATACGCTTTCGTATCGTAGCAGGGGCTTCCCCTCGCGGTTTTATATTTGCTATTGTACCGTCATTGTTATATTCCACATGATAAAGTGAGGGCACATACACGCCCTCAATGTGTGCAGCCTGATGCAAAAAGGCTGTTTTGTCATATCCCTTTTCCTTGTGGGAATTATATAACCGGATAAGCTCAAGGATAACCTCCTCGCCCTCACCTAACACAAATATATCAAAAAAATCGGCAATCGGCTCGGGGTTGCAAACACACGGCCCGCCTGCAATCACAAGCGGGTGAGAGCTGTCTCGATTAGCGGCGCGAATCGGAAGACCTGCCAGATCCAACATATTTAAGGCGGCGGTATAGCTCAGTTCATATTGAAATGTAAACCCAACGAAATCAAATGTGTCAATAGCATCACGACTTTCAAGTCCAAACAGACGAATGCTGTTTTGCCGCATCAGCTCTTCCATATCGGTATCGGGCATAAAAACTCTTTCACAAAAAACATTGGGCTGTTTGTTTAATAGCGAGTACAAAATTTTCATGCCTAAATGTGACATGCCGACCTCATACAAATCGGGAAAACAAAAGGCAAACCGCACACCAATATTTTCTTTATTTTTAACAACACTGTTAAGCTCTCCGCCTGTATATCGTGCCGGCTTTTGAACCATTCTAAGTAATTCGTCAAGATTATATGCCATGTTTTATACCTTTTCTTATCATAATTTTTTACATTTTTTATTATTAGTAGTATAACCCATGGCACCCTCTTTTTCAACGCCTGCGTTTTAAAATTAGTAATAGACCAAGATAAATACTAATACCGAGCAAAGTAAAATTATATCCATTTTTTAATAGCAAAAAAAAGCCGACTGATGCAAGAGGCATTAAAAGCAGCAGCGACACAATAAAACATATGCGCTCGGCCTTTTCTACCCCTTTAAGTTCGGCTAAAAAGTAATACAGCGCCTGTCCCCCGTCCAGCGCTTCAATCGGCATAAGGTTGAATACTGCCATAATAAGATGAACCAGTGCCGGTGTTGTCCACCAGGAAATAGAAAAAAGCACCGCAAACGAAATCATATTCATGGCCGGCCCTGCAAGTGCTATAAGAACGGCTTTGCTGCCGCTAAGCTCTTCACAATGATGCACAGATATACCGAAAAAACCAATTCTCACCAAATGCGGTCGATACCCAAAAGCATACATTGCTACAAAATGACCGGCTTCGTGCATTGCCGATGCAGCTATACACCAAGCCGGAATTCCGGTATTGTCTATCGAAAGCAGAACCACGAGTGTTGCGGGAAACAATAAGCTTATGCGGTATTCGATTCTGCCAATGTAAATTTTAATCATAATACCCCGTGTCCACTATCCCTGTCGGATCAAACGCTATGCCATCAAGTGTCACCTCAATATGAACATGCGGACCGGTCGAATCGCCGGTGGACCCGGCATGGGCTACTATCTCCCCGGCTCGTATTGCCGCACCTTTACTTGCCAATATTTGCGAGCAATGTGCATAAAGAATCTCAATCCCGTTGCCGTGGTATAACCTAATATAATTTCCGTAACCGGAATTTGACCCTATTTCACTTACAACTCCAAAAAACATTGCTGCAATCGGCGTACCGGGGTCAACCGCAATATCCAAACCCTGATGAAAGCCTTCAGTGCCGGTTTTAGGGTTTTTTCGGTACCCGAACAGGGATGTAATCTTGCCGCTTTCTAACGGCTTTATTGCAACCCGATTTACTTTGAGCGGAACAAATGATGCACCCACTGGTGCATATTCAACCTTGCCATTTACAGAAATATCCTGACCGCCTGCTGCAACGGCAGTTGACGATGATGACACCGCCGATGTAGTAGACACCGATGCCCC
>DHNF01000107.1:1352-6357 GCA_002409375.1 Ruminococcaceae bacterium UBA5423 | reverse complement strand
ACCAGATGTCTGTGTTGTGTTTGTTTCAGGTGTTGTCGAAGACGGACTTGAAGAAGAATTTTGGGTAGAGGTGGTTTCATTCGATTGTGACTCCTGTGCAGAGCTTTGAGTGCCGGACGAGTCGTCATCACTTTTATCGTCCGGAGCATCTATCATGGCTGCAAGAGTTGCCAAAAGCGAATTGCTCATGATCGATTTATTAAAGCTGTCACGCAACTGGGAAAAAGCCGAACCACCGATAAGCTTTAATACAAGAACAATCAAAATTACAGCGGCACAGGAAATGCTCTGTACCGCAACAAGCTGCCATCCGGTTTGTTTTGTATCTCGCCGCCGGCTTGTGCGCTCGGTCCGCTGCTGCCTTTCTTCCTGCATGTGATTTCACTCCTTTGACGGTCGGGGTATTTTGCATTAACAAAGGCTTTATACTGTTTTTATTGATATGATTAATCAAAATGGCAAGAGGGATTGTGACGACAATCCCTCTGCTTACCCGGACAAGTCAATCAAATTATACAATAATGCAAATAAGTCCGCTGCAGCCTTCATTTATTATTCTCTCAACCGTTTCCTTCAATTTTATACGCGCATCAGTCGGCATACGGTAAAGCTTGTTATGCAACCCCTCGTTTACCAGCCCGTACAATGAAGTTCCGAAAATATTGGATTCCCATATTTTGCTGGGATTTTCCTCAAACTCGCGCAACAGGTAATTGACCAAATCCTCGGATTGTCTTTCCGATCCGACTATTGGGGATACCTCGGTCATAATGTCTGCTCTGAGCATATGTATCGAGGGGGCCTGTGCCCTTAGACGAATGCCGTAGCGTCCGCTTTGTCGGATAATCTCGGGTTCATCCAAAGACATTTCGTCAAGTGACGGCATAACGATTCCGTATCCGGTCGCCTCAACTTCATCAAGTGCATTTTTAATTTTATCGTATCTTTTTTTAACTGAAGCGAGTTCAACCATATGCGACATCAATGCCGCTTCTCCGTCAATTTCAAATCCTGTGGTTTCACCAAGCACCTTATAGAACAAATCGGGTTTAAGCGAAACATACAGTCCTGCACTGCCGCTGCCCAGTTCAACCGATGTCATACGCACGCCGTCGACATACTCACAGCCTACAATATCATTTGTCATAGATGATACTTTGCTGATTTTGGTTGCCTTTTCGGCAGCACTGCGTATTGTATCAAACACATTCCGCCGGATAGGATGGCTTTTATCTAATCCGGTAAGCCATTTCGGCAGTTCGACATTGATTTCGCGCACAGGAAATTCAAACAAAACTTTTTCAAGAATTCTGCGTATTTCACTTTCTGTCATTTCAAGACAATTGACAGGATAAACAGGGACACCGTACTTAACTTCAAGATCACTTGCCATACGCACCGGCTCATCGGCGGTTGGGTCAACGGTGTTAAGCAGTATAATAAATGGCTTGTTAATTTCCCTAAGCTCGTTTATAACACGTTCCTCGGCTTCGGCATATTCATCACGTGGAATTTCGGTTATGCTCCCGTCAGTTGTGACTACTAACCCAATTGTGGAGTGCTCATTGATAACCTTCTGCGTACCTATTTCGGCCGCCATGTTAAAGGGGATTTCCTCCTCAAACCAAGGCGTTTTCACCATACGCGGAGCGTTATTTTCAATATAACCTAATGAAGACGGTACAATATATCCAACACAGTCAATCATGCGCACATTAAGAGTTGCTGTTCCATCGACCGTGATAGTCACCGCCTGCTCAGGAACAAACTTGGGCTCTGTTGTCATAATTGTACGCCCTGCCGCCGACTGGGGCAGCTCGTCTGTTGCACGTTCCCTGCGATAATCACTTTCAATATTGGGAATGACGAGCATATCCATAAATCTTTTAATAAAGGTGGATTTACCCGAACGCACGGGCCCTACAACCCCTATATAAATATCACCCTGAGTGCGCTGGGCAATCGTATCATAAATATTGGTTGCTTCCATTACTGTATTCCCCCTTTCAACATAACGGAACAAGCAGCATGGTATCCTTGTCAAGAACTTCGCCGTTCAGGGCATTCTCTTCCATCACCGCATCCATTGAGGTGTGGCATGCCTTGGCGACTTCCCAAACCGATTCCCCACTGCTGGCAAAATAGATTTTTAACGCTGCTTTTTCATTTGGAAACGGTGCATCTTCATTCATGGTAACCGATGTCACGGCTACTAAGCTATCGTCCGAATAACAGCAACGAGTAACATCAAGCTGTACTTTAATTTCAACCTTGCCCGCACTGACAATATTGTAATCCACCCGTGTAACTGCCAGTTCGGCGGACACACTTGAGCAGTCGTCCTCATATGTTAGCTCAAAATCCGCAGGTCTTTCATAAAACGAAACGACTTGTGTTTCATCCCTTACAAGCATATATATCATCAGACGACCTGCAATATGTGTGTTTTTGTCCTCGCAGCGCTCGGATACCGGCATTACTTCACACCATATATCTAAAATTTCCTCAATGTTTTCGGCCGGCATGTCAAAGTTCTCGCGAACAATAGAATCATCACTGCGCACCGCGATAAGATGGCGGGTATCCAATCTTTTGGTTTCAAGCTGTATCGGACACGAAGAGGAATATGCATCGGTTACTATTTCGGCCATTCCCGCCCGGTGGCACTGCACACAAGCCAACATTTTAAAGTTCACTTCAAGCAAACGGTTTTCACCGCTTTGGTTGGTGCTTATGTGTATGTCACTCCCCGCAACGGTTAAACGGACCTCGCACTGCCATTCCTCATCCAGGCCCTCGATATCAATAATCTGGCTAAACGGGATTTCATAACGCGTTTTTTGTGTCTCTCCCGAGGCAACATCACTGACATAAAGGCAGTTGAGCATCAGCACACCTTTAATAATAATCTTATTTGCCATAAGCTTGCAGTCGTTTAAAATCGGGATAGCATCACCCCTGATAAGTGCCTGTGCAGCCGGCTGGTTTTCGCCAAGCTCTAAAACCTCGTTTATAGTAAAGTTTTTTTCTGCCGACACAGCAGGCACCGAGTATGCCAAGACATTCCGGCGGGTATACATGGTATCGCCACTGATATTTGAAACGACCTCGCACCCCCCCTCGGCCGTCATTTTTAGCTTAACCGTAAATGCACCGTGAATATCAAGTCTTCGGGGACTGACAGCACGGCAGTTGACATAGTCAGTTTTTGCACTTACATGTATTGCTGGATTTTCAGCTCCTGCTTTAATGTTATAGGTGCTTGTAAACGGCTTGGCAAATTCGCAGCTTCGTACACACAAACGCGCTTCATCAAGATATAGAACTTGAATAATATAAGTCCCGTCCACTATAAGCCTGTCACCACTTAACTGCTTTGATTGTATAATGGGTTTGAGTGTACATTTGAGCACCGCCGCAATATCGGGGTAATAATCCGGCAGCACAAAATCGCAATCGACAGGTTGCTCGTCAAACCCGTCAAATAGGTTTTCAGCTACCGCGATTGCCTTGTTTATAACCTTATAATCCATAAAGGCTCCTCTCCTTTGCGCATTCTCTACAACCAAATATATTCGACCTGTCCACCAAGTATGCCGTAAAGATAAAATTTTTGTAATAATCAAGTTATTTACCGCTTTGCTTGTTGTATATTGCTCTCAGTTATGTTATTATTTTGCTGTCAAATTAAGGATATGCTTGTTTCTTATGGTTAATTCGAAGAAAGGGTGTTTGCATGCCGCTTTTTTTCAAGAGAGTTTTTGCCATCCTTTTATTATTCGTGCTGGGTTTTTCCAATGTTTTTGCGGCAAGCGCATCAAATAAACGTGTCCTTTCATTACCACTGAACATAACAAGCAGCTCCGGCTCAAAAAGTCTTAAAGCATTAACCGATGATAATATTTCCACTGTATGGCATTGGAAAAAGGGCTGTTCTCTTAAATTAAATGTCACCAAAAAAATTGGTGGCATTTATATTGTCTGGGACAAAGAGCCGGTTAGTTGGTTGCTGGATTTGCCTGTTGCCACCACTACTAAGCCTGTCACCACTACTACGAATCAGTCCACAAGCACAACAACAGTACAGACCACAAGCACTTTAACACAAACAAGTACAGCACAAACAAACACCACCACACAGGCGACTATTACCGAAACAGGACAGTCAACCGAAACCACGACCTCACAAACTTTTGAATCTCCAAAAATAGCGCAAAAGAAATTTAATATACATGGTCAATCAAATACGATAATAAAATGCGGCACCGACGGGTTTTTGCACGAGTTTGTAGACTTCCCCGAACCTGTTATTTCGCTTACAATGCATCTTGAGAACAAGGAGGGCGTGATAGCAAATATTTATGTTTTCGAAAAGGGAAAAGTGCCCAGCTGGGTTCAAAAATGGCAACCCATGCTGGACAAGGCCGATATGCTGGTATATTCTGCCCATGCGGACGACGAGCACTTATGGTTTGGCGGAACTCTTCCTGTCTATGCAGGTGAATACAAAAAGAAGGTTCAGGTGGCCTATCTTATACATCATGGAGCGGCGCGTAATGAGTATATTCGCAATCACGAGTTGTTAGACGGGCTTTGGAAAGTCGGAATTCGAAATTACCCGATGATTTCAAAGTTTGAGGATTATTATGCCACAAGCATTAAGCATGCACTATCCATATACAAAGAAGAAGATGTGCTTAAATACACGGTCATGCTTTTGCGCCGGTTCAAGCCGGATGTGGTCGTCAGCCACGACCCAAAAGGTGAATATGGGCACGGTGTTCACAGTCTGTGTTCTTACAGTCTGCAAAAGGCAATACACTCAAGCTACAATCCATCACATTATCCCGATTCGGCTTCGCGCTTTGGCGTTTGGAAAATAAAAAAGTGCTATTTGCATCTTTACCACAAAAATAAGATTGAAATGGACTGGAATGTTCCGTTAAAAGCATTTGGCGGAAAGACAGGTCTGGTAATGGCAAGGGAGGGTTATAAATGCCACACC
>DHNF01000107.1:1043-1211 GCA_002409375.1 Ruminococcaceae bacterium UBA5423 | reverse complement strand
GGTTATAAATGCCACACCTCTCAGCAAAATAAATGGTTTAGCGTACAAGGAAAGGGAAGTGCTTACAACTGTCAAAGCTTTGGCCTTTACTATACAACCGTCGGTGCTGATATCCAGAAAAATGATTTTTTTGAAAATATCTCACCTGTCATTCCCATAACCACCACC
>DHNF01000107.1:511-916 GCA_002409375.1 Ruminococcaceae bacterium UBA5423 | reverse complement strand
GATGTCCACGAAAATCACTACCACAGCGACAACTTCACTTACAACACATACAGCATCGTCAACGGTAGTTTCTTCGATGACTTCGGTTTTGTCATCTACATCAAGTTATATGAATGCCGCCACACCCACTATGCCGGCAGGTGGCTCAGCCAACAATGTAAACAAAATGCATCGGTTACTATTACTTATAGCATGCCTTAAAACCATTCTTATAGCTGTATTAACCACAGCCTTTGTTTTATACCAGCGTACGCATTTAACCGATCTGTCAGGAAAAATCTGATCCTCGGCTTAAATCGAAAAACCTGCCTTGACAATACTTCAATAATCCAGTATAATACACAGCGTTGCCACAGTATTTGCGCGCGCATCAACAGAGAATATGGCCCGGTAGTTCAGCTGGTT
>DHNF01000107.1:0-343 GCA_002409375.1 Ruminococcaceae bacterium UBA5423 | reverse complement strand
AGCCTGTCACGCTAGAGGTCGACGGTTCGAGCCCGTTCCGGGTCGCCATTTTCTTTTTTAAATGCTGATATAGCTCAGGCGGCAGAGCGCATCCTTGGTAAGGATGAGGTCACCAGTTCGAATCTGGTTATCAGCTCCATAAAAAACATCCTATTGTTGATAGGATGTTTTTTTATATAATATAAGGATATAAATTTTATATGGGGGTATAGCTTAGCTGGGAGAGCAAGCTATACGGTAAACCACCCCCAAAGATACAGGCAACTGAATGGCACCCAAATGCATCAATTACTCGAACAGGATTGTTCTCGCTGATATAATCCTCCACACAATCCGGAAACAA
>DHNF01000009.1:7992-11710 GCA_002409375.1 Ruminococcaceae bacterium UBA5423 | reverse complement strand
GTTATATAGGCCTGTCCAAGTATCATGTTCGTTATTATATTTGAGAATATTTTCAATTTCTTTAGTGGCTGAGATGTCAAGAATAATTCCTTCAAGAACTTCCACCTTCCCTAATTCATTATAAATCCCTTGTCCCATCTCAAGAACCCACTTTTGCTGACCTTTTGCTGTTGTGATTTTATACTCATATTTAAATGGCAATTTCTTGGCAATAACTCGCTCCCATTCGTTCCATAGTGCATCTCGATATTCGGGTACAATTAAATCTTTGAAAGACAGGTCTTTATTATATAAAAGGCTTTCAGAAGTATAGCCAGTTAATTCAAAACAACCCTCAGAGACATATCGCATGGTCCATTCACTATCATAATTACATCTGTAAGCCATGCCGGGCAAATGTGACAAAAGCACTGATTTGCTACGCTCACTTTCAGCCAATGCTATTTCTGTCTCTTTGCGTTTTGTAATGTCCTGAATTATGCACACATATTTGCTCATAATGCCATTAGATAATTCAAGTGAAGCTACAAGCGTATGAACCCATACGATTGAATTATCCGGTTTAATACAACGCTTTTCGATTGAATAGCTATTGATTTCCCCCAATTGCAGCTTGTTATAATAATTTATTTCTTTTTCCAAATCGTCAGGGTGAGTGATTTTTGCCCAACCAAGCTTTAAAAGTTCCTCTTTTGTTCGTCCGGTAATTTGCTCAAACATTGGATTAATTATGATAATTTCATCGTTATCAGGCGAAAAGGGGTTAATATCAAATGAAATAGCAATCCCTATAGGCGCTTGATTGAATATTGCATTAAAAACCGACTCATCGTTGAGATACTGTTTGTAAATTTCACGCAATTTCAAATGCAATTCTATTCGCTCTTTTAAAGAGTCTCTTTCGATTGGCATGCGCAAATAATCAGTAAAAGCCAACTGCAATCCTTCAATCTCTTTTTTTGGCTTATCGCCATTTGTTAAAAAAATAGTATGTATCTTCTTTTGTTTAGAATTTGAACTCAAATCTTTAAGGAACTCAAGGCCGTCTAGATTAGGCTGGTTAAGGTTGATCAAAACCAGTGATATATCTTGATGTATGGTCATCTGAAGAATAGCATCTCGACTACTAAAAGCTGTGAGAATGCAATATTCTCTTAAATTTTTTTTAACCATTAAATGATCATATTCTAAAGCGCTAATAACCAATATTTTTGCAGTCATGAATTATCTTCCCTCCTATGACAGTAAAAAAGATAGACAATTGCAAAATGTACCGGGCGACGCCCCTACGAGTTGTGGTTTCATATTCCCCCGCAAATCCGTATATTAAGCAAACGATCAACAGAATATTAAAATGTTTTGTCTAAAAAACACGCTATTTTGTGTATAGTTATACATCCTGTCTCATTATAGCCCCGATTTGTTCATTGGTGGTATATATAACATCTGACATATATACCAAAAATTCAATAAAAGCTGTTTTTAAAAACAGCTTTTATTGAATTAGCTTGTTATACCTAATATTGTCAACCGATTGTTTGACAATATTATAAGATAACACTGAATATTTGTCAATATTTTATTTCATGTTTACCATAAACATGAAATAATTTTGGTGAAAAACAACATTAACCATTCTGAACAACTATCTTCCCTACTATAAAAGAAAAAGGAGTTAAAAATTCTGCTATGATTGACAGGATTTTTTAATACATTAAATTGTATCACCACGATACAGTCGGACAGTCTCCACCATATGTATATAGTTTTCTAATGGAACATAATCGGGAATAGAATTCCCCGAACCAAAAGCAAAGCCGCCATTCCCTTTGCATCTGTGTATCACTTCTTTAATATATTCGGTCATTGTTTCCTTATCCAAACGGCAGACAGCATCGGTATCAATGCCCCCGAAATTGCCAATTTGCTCTCCGTATTTTTCTACCCAAAGAGGAAACGGAGCTATCTGGTCTTCATTGGAGTGTTTTGCGTTTATTCCGGCTGTACCAATTAGGTCGTCCATTATATTGAAAATGCAGCCGCAGGAATGTAATAAAAACGGTTTGTTATATGAATGGACAACATCAATAATGCGTTTATACTGAGGAATGATATGCGACTTTATATCCTCGGATGAGATTAGGGTGCTCGTTTTGTGTCCAAGATCATCACCAAATCGCATAACACAGTATATATCGCCGTATTCTTTCATAAATCTTTCCCAGATAGCCAGATTGGTATCCCCCACCTTTTTAAAAAGATCGGCATATAGTTCCGGATCGTCTGCCGAAATATAGCACAGGCCGGTATATCCCGTTAACTCTTGCACACACTCAAAAATACCGTTCCCCGGGCCGCCAATCGCCTTCATGCCGTCCGGCATTACAATTCTGAGTGCCTCAAAATCCTTTGCATACTTTGAAAAATACATATCAGATATTTCATCCCATGGATAGCGTTCAAAATCCTGTCTTGTCTTGATAACCGGATCGGCGTGGTTACCCAGTGCCCCTCCTCCCGGCAAAACTGATCCGATACAGTTTTCAAATGAAACGGTATCGTAGCCCATAACACTAAAAAATCGGCAGTATTGCGTGAAATATGATTTTTTATCAGTTAAATCGCCTCTGTATAGGTCAGAGAATTGTTTATCAAGTATTTTCTCCATAATATCTGTACTAATAAGATGCTCGTATAAGGGCAGGCGCGATGTCTCAATATTTTGAGCAGATAATAAAATGTGACGATAGTCGGGTTGAAAATTATGCAAAACAATCAAGCCTTTTCAATTTAATAAGTGAAGTTAGTTAAAAACTGCCATAGTTGTTTTTAACAACTATGGCAGTTTAATCAATCAACTGCAAAATGCTAATGCTGAATCGGCTGCCGAGGCGGCGTCGGGTTCATAACGATCTGCGCCAATTGAATCGCAAAAGCTTTGCGTAATGGGAGCGCCACCAACCATGATTTTGACCTTATCGCGGATGCCCTTTTCTTCTGCTGCAGCCACAACATTTTTCATTTCGCCCATGGTAGTGGTAAGTAATGCCGAACAACAAATAACATCTGCATTGTTGTCGATTGCGGCCTGTACAAACTGCTCCGATGATACATCTACACCAAGATCAATGACATTAAGCCCTTTGCCTTCAAGCATCATCTTAACAAGATTTTTGCCGATATCGTGCAAATCTCCCTTAACCGTACCAATGACAGCAGTTCCTTTTGACTCAACACCCGCTTCTACCAAATGAGGTTTTAGAATTCCCACACCTGCATTCATGGCACGTGCAGCAATCAAAACCTCGGGCACGAATATTTCATTCTTCTTAAATTTATCACCAATAATGCCCATGCCATTCAGTAAGCCTTTTTCCAGAATTTCCTGAGGTGCAAGGCCCTGATCCAAAGCCTCTTGAACCTTTTCTTTTACTATAGGTGCACGCCCCTGTTGCAGAAAGCTGCTAATATCTTCTAATAATCCCATGTCTTGATCCTCCCGATAACAATGTTTTTATACTATTCTTCACAATAATAGTAGCTTTAAAAAATATGTAGCGCATTGCCACAAAAACAGTAAAAAATAGTATTCTTTTAAATATTATATTAGGTTTACCATTCTTATTATAGAAAAATATTATGCCTTTTTGAAATTTATTTCATTAATCATTACATAATCAAGCTATTTTACCCCTTCTGTCCCTGTATTTTTTTGGAG
>DHNF01000009.1:1653-7821 GCA_002409375.1 Ruminococcaceae bacterium UBA5423 | reverse complement strand
CAAGCTATTTTACCCCTACTGTCCCTGTATTTTTTTGGAGATACTCCCGTAAATTTTTTAAAAACTTTTGTAAAATAGCTTTGATCATCAAAACCGCATAAGGACGAAATATCTACAAGGCTAATCGCATTATCAAGCAGGAACAGCTTGCTTTTCTCGACACGCACCTTGTTTATGTATGAAAAAAGGCTTTCCCCCGTTTCTTCTTTAAACATACTACTAAGATAGGATCTACTCAAATAAACATGTCGGGCAATATCATCCAAAGAAATTTTTTGACTGTAATTTGCCTTAACATATTCCATCACCTTATACACAACATTTGAATGCTTAACCTGAGTAAAATCAAACGAATATGCAATAAATCTGTGCATGATGCAGTTTAGCCACACACTAAGCTCTTCAAGTGATGAAAACTGCTCAATCTCATTTATATAATTTGTGTTGGATAAAAACACTTCTCGTATATCGGCTCCGGCATCTATGGTCGCGCGGGACAAAATTACCACCAGTTCAACCACGCGTGTTTTAATGGTTGCCAAATCAAAATTATTGGTGCAGTAAATATGACCCAGAAGCTCGTTTAACAATTCCTGCGCACCGCTTTTATCGTGACTGCAAATCATCGCGTGCAGCTTTTTTTCAGTTTCGATGGGATATACAGAATTTTCACCGTCATTTAAAAATTTTTCCTGGGCAGAATAAATTGTGTTGAGCAGCTTTTTCTGTTCATAAACAAACCTGCCAACCCGACTATGAGGCACACCTGCCGCATATGAAGTAAGTGCTGACAGGATGACTGCCAGGTCCGTAACCTTTGAAGTTGAAAGAGCCGGCAGTAAGACAGCCTTACTTCGCATGAAATCGGTCATTTCGGACAGGACATCATTATAATCTCCCATTAACAAGGGGCCCATTATTGTCCCACCGACCAGGTTTCCCGAATCATCAGAAATCGATGAGGCAACAAAAACAAGTCCCAGCGGGCAGTAGTAAATATATTTTCCATTCCAGCGATATGCTTCATTGCATCCGTAAAGATGAGTATTAAGCGCAATGCAGCGGGAATGTGTGCACTCGGCGCAAAAATCGGAATCATTGTTTGAACATATAAATGCTTTTTGTATAACGCTTAGCACATTAGCGGATACACCACTTAATGCTGACAGATGTGCTACATTTTCCATACATCGCTTTGCAAGCTGTTGCTGCATTTGTCTCATCCTTTGGCTCAATTTTATACTGATTATTATCAAAAACATAGAACGCTTTTCGGTCTTTTTCCGCTCTGCTGCGTTGTCGTCAGTGGGCAAGCGATAACCTTCCTCTCTCCTCCGCCTTGCATAGCAAAAAAACTCCTGTAAAACTATCTCCTATGTTTTTGTATTAATTGGAACGGCTCGTATTTTTGTATTATCATATGTGGCTTCTATACGGTGATTACTGGGACATATTAAAAATTCCGTATCATTCCATATTCCTTCGGTCATGGCTCGAATTAAGCGGGGCTCCCCTTCGAACCTTTTATATTGCCAGTCATACTCTTTTGCAATTTGCTCGGCAAGCAATGGATAGTCGGGGCAATCATAGACACAAGATCCGATATAACAGCAGGAATTATAATTTTTCACCCATAGCTTATCCTGCTCCAATAAGAATTCCGCATTTTCTTCCCCGTACAACTTAATATATTCCTTATACCTCTTGTCGAGCATCTCTTTTGATGGTATAAACGCGGTTTCAATCCAGCCGCTATTAAGCCAATATGTACCGTTGTATTGTTCAAACAAATCAAGATACCTTTTTTGAGAACCTAAAAAAATTGCAATACAATCATCGGTTTTTGGAACGACTAAAGGTGTGTCGCGGCTTTCAAGACCGACTATGCCGTTTGAACACAGCCCATAACCGAGAACGATATAATCAGGCCAGTGTTTGAGCATCTGTCTTTCTTTCTGAAGATACAATTCGTCTATTGTGCTTTTCAGCATCTGTCGCAATTTTTCGGGCGTATCATGAAGCCCCTGCGGAAGCCATGTAATATCTACGATATGAGGGCTTTGAGACGCATAGTAGTTTAATTCTCTTGAAAACACTCTGCAAGCTATGATATGTATACGCATATTGCTTGTCTCCTTCTATACTAATATCCGACTAAATCTTAATATCTTTCCGGTCTTTTTTGCGCCGGACATCGTTCTCCTCCTTGCCGAGCGCCAGCCCGCCTGCGTCGTCGGCCTTGCCCGACACAAAAAATCTTTGGAAATTTTAATAATCTTTAAATCAAAATTAGTATTAGATATAAATAGTATACCAAAAATTAAAATATTATGATAGCTTATTTAGAATAAATCATGTATCATTATGACAGTAAATTGGGGTTTTTCTTAGAGAGGCGGCTACATAAAGTGAAACAATCTGTAATGGAAATTATCACCTCAACAGGACTTGGAAAAAATGTTACATTCACTGCCCCCGTAAAATTATCCAAACTGTTTACCCAAAACAACATTGCAGTTGAAATGCCTTGTGGCGGCAGGCAAAAGTGCCTCAAATGCAAGGTAATGGCCACAGGCGAGCTTTCACCAATGAGCGAAAGCGAAAGTTCCTTGCTGACAGATAAAGAAAAGAGCGAAAATATTAGGTATGCCTGTATGACAGAAGCTTTGGGTGACGTAAAGGTCCGGCTTCTTTCAGCCGAATTATATAAAGACCATATCCTTACTGACGGCTATTTCCCCGATTTTGAGCTTAATCCATGGGGAAAGGATTTCGGCATTGCGGTTGATATAGGCACAACAACCGTTGCAGCATATTTATATCGCTTGTCTGACGGAAAGCTGATTAAAACAATGGCAGAAAAAAATTCGCAGTCGATATACGGCGCAGATGTTATTTCGCGTCTTCAAAAATCACTTGACGGCGAGGAAAAAGCATTAGCCGACAGTGTTCGCAGCTGCATATCCCGGCTTGTCAGCAAGCTTGGCAAATCGGATTCAACTACTATAAAAGTGGACAGTCTGGTTTTGACCGGGAACACCGCCATGCTTTATCTGCTTTGCCAAAGAAATCCGCAATCCATCACAATGGCACCTTTTGAACAGGATTGTTTTTTCGGAATGTTTTTATCCGCCCGGGAATTGGATTTGCCGTGCGATGCAAAGGTATATTTGCCACGATGTATATCCGCTTATGTCGGTGCGGACATAACAACGGCGTTGCTGGCTGCTGAATTTTTTCATCAAGGTAGGGTTGTATCGGACAGCCCAAAGTTGCTTGTGGATATCGGCACCAACGGAGAAATGGCGCTGTCGGCAAACGGCATGCTCTGGTGCTGTTCCACAGCGGCGGGTCCTGCATTTGAGGGGGCAGGAATTCACCAGGGTATGCCCGCACGAACAGGCGCGATATATCAGGTTAAAATCGAGAACAACCGCATAATCTGTTCGGTATTGGGCGATGGAACACCCACAGGAATTTGCGGTTCGGGTCTTTTGGATGCTGTTTCGGTTATGTGTGAAGCAGGTATAATCGATGAAACCGGAATGATTTGTGAAGATAGGCATAACTTTACAGATAATATTGTTGAGATAAACGGTCAGCCTGCCTTTCGTCTGCCTGAGACACAAGTGAAATTAACGCAACAGGATATACGGGCGGTACAGCTTGCAAAATCTGCTGTGTGTGCGGGAATTCTAACATTAATAAGGGAAGCGGGATACACTCATGCTGATATCAAGGAGCTTGTCATAGCAGGAGGATTCGGCAGTAATATCGATGTTAAATCGGCTGAAAGAATTGGACTTATTCCTCCCGGCTTTGCTAATAAAGCACATGCAATCGGAAATGCGGCAGGTTCGGGTGCAGCCATGATTTTGCTAAGCGACAGGATCCGCATGCAATCGGAGCAAATCGGCAAATTCACAAAATCGGTGGAGCTTTCCACCAATCCATATTTTATGGATACATATATAAACGGAATGATGTTTCCGAATACATGATGTTAAAGGTTCGGAATTTCCAAAATACAACAAGGTCCCGGTACCCACCCGCACAAGGTATGCGGGTGGGTATTAATTATACAATATAATCAGCATTTTCAAGCATACATTTAACCCTTTGTATACTAAAGCCTCTGCCTTTGTTGGTCTGAGCCAGGGTATCTCTCGGATTGGCACCATATTCAGCATATAATTGGTTAACTCCGGCAAGAAGTGCCATTTCGGTAGGTTCATGAACATTCATCGACCGTTTTGGCCTTGTCACCAAACGGGTCACAGCAACAATTTTTGTAAGCTCAAGCAAGGATATTGTTCCTCTTTTTTTCATAGCCGTTCCCGGTACAGGGATCCTTCGCATTGCAGCCATAACATTAACGCCATATTCCCTGGCACGCAGCATTTCATCAGCCAGAGATTCGTAGGAATGTTCAGGGCCTATGGGTTCAACGCAGTAATACAGCTCCAGTCCTGCTTTGTGTATATTGTTAAGCGTGTCAATGCGCCTATCCGGTGATATATCTGTATCCATTCCCTCATTTAGTCTGTGAATATGATAAGCTGCATTGAAACCGGCCTGTTTTAACTGTGTAGCCTGCTCAAATGTGAAATCTCCTATATTAGCAACCAAACGAATTGAGTTGCCTACTGATTTTCGAAGCTTTGCCCCTATATTTATTAAATGTTCAAACGGATAATCGGCAGTTGTCATTAAAAACAGGTCGGAAATATCCCTGCTGCAAATATCCAAGCCCGCTTTTACTGCTTCATCTACAGTTAGGCGATAAGGATATTCCACCGAAAAATTGTCCTTTGCAAGGGAACAAAAGCGGCAACCACCGGAGCAGGGCTCCGCATTTAGACCAATTTGGGCAAATATATATCCTTTGTTACCGTATTCTTTGCGAGATAATGCGTTGGCAATACTTATTAACCTATAAAAATCATCTGATTGATTTGATATTTTTAACAATTCAACCGCATCAGCCCGGGTTAATAAATCATTATTTGCAAGTTTTTTCTCAATTAAATTCAAATTCATAATAACCACTCATTCAATAGATAATATATAATCATTAAAGCTTTTGCTTGCCTCTTTAAGTGTTGATAACATCGGCAACCCCCGGCCTGCCAGAACGACAAGCCGGTTGAGGTTCTCAACCTCTTTATCCCAGGGGTTCAGCTTTATGTCTTGCCCCACTGTATCCACAAAAAAAACACCCTCCCGTAACTGTACAAATCCCTTTATGCGAAAAGATGCAGGGGCAATGCGGCAAAGGAAATCCATTAGCTTATCCCTTGGGAAGGTATCCCTTATAGTAACAAGACGGCTTTGCAGGGATACATCCTTAACATGGACAGAATTTATCGGTTTTAGCCCGGTCGGCGGCTTGTGAATACCTTGTACCCACTCAGGCTGAATTTTCCCGTGGCTGGTTAAATACACAGGAACGCCGGGGCGATGATTTTTTATAAGTTCAAGCGTTTTTTGTATTTGCTCATCGCTTGCAATATCGATTTTGTTAATGATAACTGCATCGCATATATCAAGTTGTTTGCCGCATACCAAAGCCGTGGAATACACTTTTTCAAATCTAATTGCGTCTGCAATGCACAAGCAACCACGATAATCAATTTTGTCGGCTTTGGGATGCTCTGCCAACAATGTACGAATGCGGGTGGGGTCGGACAACCCCGACGTTTCAACCAAAATTATGTCAGGACTGTCCTTTAGCAACCGCGAAAGTGCATTCGAAAACTGCTCTATGCGGCAAGCACAGAAAATTGAGCCACTGTGCACCTCTTCCATGGCGGCATTTAATTCACAAAGCAATTTGCTGTCCACATCTTCCTTGCCGAATTCATTAACCAAAACAGCAAGCTTTTCATCCGTCAGCAGCCGCGCAAATTCCTTTAAAAAGGTTGTTTTTCCTGCGCCAAGAAAGCCGGTAATCACATATATCTTTGCCATGTAATAATCCATGTCCTTTCTTATGTCATCCTTTAACAGCGGCAATTGCATTATCAATAACGGCATCCAGCTCCTCACTTCTTGGAATCAGGGACGAGAACTTTAGTTGGCCATTAATGTATACCGACGGCAGGTGTCCAACACCCATTTTTTTACATCTCGCTATATTCTCTTTTATTGTATATTTATATTCAACTA
>DHNF01000009.1:0-1576 GCA_002409375.1 Ruminococcaceae bacterium UBA5423 | reverse complement strand
TTTTTGCATCTCGCAATATTCTCCTTTTGGGTATATTTATATTCAACTACATCTATAGCGTCGCCGTACCGCTCTTTTGCTGCATTTACCGCACCCATCATGTATGTACATGCGGCACATGTGGCTGAATCCAAAGTGAACACTTCGATCAGCGGTTTTAAAAGCTCGTCATAATCCGGCAGCTCAACATCAATATCCTCTTGTACGGACACATAGTTTTTCAACATTTCCCGTACTTCTTCTGTCTGCCACACCGCCTGTGCAACTGCAACGGTATTTTCGACAGGAACGGCAAAAGGCATATCACATCCCGGTGCAACAATAAAATTGTGCGTGTTGGGCAGACTGTCCAACATATCCACCACGTATTTCATATTGTCCTGCTGTGTTCCGTGCAGCATGATTGATGTAAGGGGAATGTTGCCGCCCAATGCGACATTAAAGCGGTCGGTGATTGCCTTTGCCTTTACTATATTGACATTTTCATCTACAAAAACAGAATCGGGTTTTGTTTTGCACATAACTTCTATATTTCGTGTCGCATCACCGCACACAAAGAAAGAGGAAAGCTTGCCGCTGCCACGGATAAAGTCAAACAAAGCCGTAAAGGGCTTGGATAAAAACTCCTCGAAATGAGCTGATGACACCTGAGATACCAACGGATCCACCACTGCAATAACATCCATGCCCGCTTGTGAATACAGCTCTATCATACGCTTGCCTACATCGGCGCAATAATCCAGAAGATTATTGACAAAATCTTCGTCATCGAACATATCCATAAATATATCATTACCGCGAAGATGTGATGCGAGCGTGAAAGGACCGCAAATCAATCCATAAAGTGCTGTTGTATCGCCGACGGCAGACTTCATCCGCCTCATAACATCAAGAACCATGGGAAGCCGCCCGTCCTCGGCGGTGGGCAGAGTGCAGCGGCATGGAACAGCCGGATTGTCCTCAAGTGGATGTGAGCTGACTGATGGGGGGCCGTCCTTTGTCCACACAAGCTGACAACCTAAAATCTCTGCCTCAAGCTGCAAATCAAAAACCACCGGCTGGCCGCATGGACGATAAAGCTTGTTGACTTCCATTAGTGACTCAAACAATTTATCACCGTTGGTCAATACCTCAATCGCATCATAACCCGCCAGTGTCCCGGCATGGACTCCCGCAAACGGAATCCACGGAACTTGGTCAGTTAACTTGTGATTTAGTGTATCCAATATTAATTCTTTTGGTTGTATCATATTTAGTGCCCCTTTAATTATTATGTATCCAGTATATATAGTCGGAAAATAAAATGCTTGAAACATGTATAACTTTTTGGGAATATTTTTTGATAACGCTTAAATTTATATGTAACTTCAAGTTTTTAACGAATTAAAACTACTATATGATAAATAATAAATAACGCTAATATCCGAAAGAGTAGGAAAAGCATCACGATGAACTGCAGATATCCATAAATACAAATAAAATAAGGAGAGACGGCAAATGATAGACCGTATTAAAAATCAAACTAATAAAAAACAAGATAAAAATAGTGAAACAAATAAAAATGCAGGACAAAATA
>DHNF01000147.1:7338-11813 GCA_002409375.1 Ruminococcaceae bacterium UBA5423 | reverse complement strand
TTTTTCAATGCGTATTACGCGCACCGATCCGGCAATATAAAGGTGACGCACCGCAAGAAATTCCAGCCGTTCATAAAACGGTATGAACAATCCATTCTTTTTAAAAAAACTGAGCAAGTCTTCAAACGCCCAAATAAGCTCGCGCATTCTGTCACAGTTTGTATTTTTTGTGCTCGAACCTACGCGAGTATAATAATTGTAAAATGGCTTGTCGACATAAACTGCCGATTGTGTAAGGGCAGACAGCTTAACAGTTACACGCACATCCTCGTACCATACTCTGGCAGGGAAGTCTATGTTGCAGTTAGTATAAAAATCGTGCCGAATAATTCTGTTGCAGGGAGAGGGAAAAATCAGCAATAAGTCTTTTACTGTGTCACCCTCCAGCCTTTGCATCGGAGTTAGATTTTCTTTTAATGATGATGTGACAGCTCCCGCATTATCTAAAACCTTTATTCCGCAAACCACCATATCAGGAAATCCGTTTTTTTCTGCCGCGTCAAACATTTTTTCAAGCATATCACTGTCGATAAAATCATCGCCGTCTACAAACTGCAGGTATTTTCCCGTAGCACATTTGACGCCTGTATTACGAGCGCTGCCTTGTCCCGCATTTTCGGTATGCCAAACTTTAATAATATCGGGGTAACGGTTAGCGTAATTATCACATATTTTCCCGCTTTGGTCGGTGGAGCCATCGTCTATAAGTATAATTTCAAAATCACGAAATGTCTGTGACAAAACAGAATCGATGCATTTTTTAATATATTTTTCAATATTAAAAATTGGTATTATAACGCTTATAGAAGGTGGCATTTTTTTCAGCCCTTTTTATTTTTAATTTTTTTCGTCTTGTATATTTTAATAGGTTTAACATTACCAACACGATATAAATGCTAACAGCAGGTGCAATCAGCGTGTGTCCGGTAACCATGGATGCAAGCAGTCCTAATGTAAAGGCAAAGGCATTTGAGCAAAAATAAAGTGAATATATTACCTTTTTAAAATTTAATATAAAATATTTAGATAACTTAATAAGGCAGTACATAATAGGCATTATATATAAAATAAGGCCTATGTAGCCTTGACGGTAATATACCGAAAAGAAATCCATTTCGGCAGGCTTGTTTATATTTTTCGTTTCACTATAATACCCAAGCCCCATAAGCTTTTCGCCCATGTTCGATTGCTTGAATGCATTGTCAAGGGGGGCAAGAAACAAAAGCCGGTTGCTTAACGCCCAGTTAATAACAGAGTACAGCGAGCTTTGTCCACCGTTTGAGCCGCCGTCGGGTGATGATGTATCTGATTGTTCCTGTGAAATTTCGCTTTGTACCATAGAGCTGCCGTATCTGGGAATAAAAATATTGTTGATGTTCTTTCTAAGGGGTGAAACAAAATAGCTGAGGCCAATAAACAGGCACAAAATTACGCCTGTCATAAGCTGCAGAATAACCGCAATATCTTTGCTTCGCAATAGTCTTAAAAGTGACCAAAGAACAAAGCACAAAGCAAAACCTGAAATGCCGACAAAAACCACTTTTGTACCGACAAATGTACTGCAGAACACAACAACCGCAAGCGCCGCCAACGGATAAATATAATGCAGTATGCCCTTTTGCCTAAATGGCGCACTAAGCCGGTTTACGGCGTGATAGAATGTTATTGGTGTTAATATGACAATAATCGAGCTTATTTCATTTGTCGAATAAAACCAACCACCGTATCCGAACCCATATTCATATGATTTGTAGCTTGTGTTTGTAACAAAAGCTATGAAGACCACTGCCATATATATAGTGGCGGTATAGGATAGGTATTTTGCAGGAAAAACAAAATCAAACTGTTGGTAAAAAACATACAACCCAATAAAAACATAAGAAAAATAAAAGGTTTTTATCATTTCTTTGAAATTAATAAATGCGGTGGATAACCCGTAGCCAATCCCACTGTATATTAAAAAAGTTATTATATACGCTGTAAGTAGCGATAAGTATATAATGCAAATTTTTATGTGTTTGCATTTACCGTAAAAAACTACATAAAAAAACAACAGCACCATAAAAAGTGACCGTATAACAACACCAAGTGTTATGATATGTCCGGCGTGTGTGAAAAAGGCAGTAATAACATCAATTAACGGCTGTGCTAAAACATAGCATATCAGCAAAAGCGGTGGTCTTAATTTGTTTTTTAATGACAGTTGCAACATTTACACATGCCTTTCAGCCGATGCATTTTCTAAGTCTGTATTTAAAAGCATCCGCATTACTTTTAAATACTTTAGGTGTGAAAGTGTTAAGCAACGGCAGCAAATTGTCAAGTGCGGCATTTTCTTTTAGCTCAAGTATATATCCCTGTTGACTTAAAATAGACACAATTTCAGTTTGATGGTTGTCAACATGCTCTTTATATTTTGAAAGTCGTGCGCAGGCAATAACCTTTTTGCCCTTTTTGAGTGGAGTAAGTATCGACCCCGTTCCTCCATGTGTTATGATGAAATTGGCTTTGTCAATGAGTGCATCCATCTCATCAAAGCTAATAAAATCAAACAAATTCATTTTTCGGCTTTTATATTTTGTGTGTCCTGCCTGCACAATAATTTCATTGGTTAATGATGAATTTTCGACCATATTCAGCAGTCTTGTAAACGGTTCGAACTGTGTTCCAAGAGTGACAAGAATCAATAAATCCACCCCCATAACTGTGCTTTTTTATAAAACTTCAGCATGCTTTCCCACTGCACAACAAATGTTGAAACTATGGGATAAACAAGCCTTCCCGATAATGTTGGGCTGGTACGTTTTGCAAAGCTTTCGATGAAAATTACTTTTTTTCTTGCTAACCACCCCAAAAAACACATGGGAACGGCAGTGTGTGTGCCGGTGGTTACAATTATATCGGGACGAAATTGAATAAATAAAAAAAGTGATTTAATGCTGTTGAACACAAATTTTATAACAAAATCCATGAGATATTTTCTTGAACAGTGCAATAGAAAATAAACCCTGAATTTGTTCTTTAAATCAAAGGTGGTTTTGGTTTTTTCGGTAACAAGCATATAATCGTAATCATTGAACAAACTCTTTAGCTGTAGCATTTGAGTTAAATGGCCGCCCACGCTGGATATGAACATTACCCTTTTCATGTGTTATGCCTTTCCTTTAACTAAAAAGCTTATTGATTTTATCATGTATTTCGCGGTGGTAATCTACGAGCAAATCAACTTTTTTTTGCTGTTTTTGAGCTGTAGACAACGCTTTAACAATATCATCGCACCCTTTAATTCCGACATTGTATGGCTCAAGATTTTTTGTAATAAAAACCGGCAGCCCCAGTGCCCGCGCTTCCATAATATTTATTCCCTGTCCTTCATAGCGCGAAGTTGATACAAAAGCATCCATTTGGCTCATATAGGCGTAAGGATTTTTTTGTCTGCCGAGCATGGTTATATATTGCCCAAGTTGTTTTTGCTCAACTTGCTTTAATAGATTTTGTTTTTCCGGACCGTCGCCAATAATATATAGGTGAAAGTCTTTTCTTTGTATTATTAGCTTTGACATAAAATCTATCAAAATATCAAAACCTTTTACGCGGCAAAGCCTGCCAAGAGCCACAATGTTAAATTTGTTCTGATCCAGCCCAAAATTACCGATATCTGCATTGCTTTGCTGAATTATTTTTTCAGCGTCTATACAGTTTTGAATGACGGTTATCGGTTTATATGATATACCGCTTATTTCGCAAAAAGGCTCGACAATTCCATTTGAAACCGCCACAAACTCATCAAAGTGTTTAAACTTAGCTTTAGACAGCCACCATAGCAAACGGTATTTGGGTTCATGCTTTAACTTCTGCTCAATATTGCTGTGTATCCACATAACGCGCTTTTTTGCAACCACACTTATAGCACCCATAGCACACTGATTTTTATAACTGTTGTAGTCAATTGCTATGTCATATTTTTTATCGGTGTAATGCGGGCGGCAAAATGCCATAGTTAAGCTAAATGGAATCACCTTAAGTAAGGGATTCCATTTTTCAATTCTTATTATATTTATATTATTGGAAAAGGATACATCAAAATAATCATCTTTTTCAAAAAGAAATAAATCAATTTTATATTTGTCACGATCCAATAGGTTGAGAAGATTTATCAGAGATTTTTGAATACCGCCCGTTTGCAAATCATGTTGGAATACAGCAATATTTTTTACTGCAAGGGGCGTTTGCATTCAATCAACTCCTCAAAGTGCTGTTTTTTTGCACAACCTAAGTTGTACTTGCCTGTGTCGCGTATCCGGTCGTTTCCTGAACAGCGTCCGGATACATCTTTTGCGCCATTTCTTTGACAGCATCTATCATGCGCTGGCTTTGACGCTCCATAGCAGCCGCCTGTATGCCATATAAACGGTTATTTTTTACTGCAGGACTGTTTGCAAGATTAGCGATATCTTTTATATTTTCAATCAATT
>DHNF01000147.1:4423-7206 GCA_002409375.1 Ruminococcaceae bacterium UBA5423 | reverse complement strand
GATGCTTTCAAAAAACAACATCGGCTTTTGAAAGCATCTCTTTTTCGGCAGTCCACTCCTTGCCGCTACCCGCTGCATTTACAGCACCTGCCGATATTATAAGACGGTGCAAAACAGTGTCACCTGTTGCAGCATGCCCAAATGAATCGGTAATATATACGGCAGTAAGAGGCTTTTCATTAGCAAAAGGCACAGTTGCTTGGTTAATAGATTTAAGAGCATCGTCCAAAGCCTTCATGTGCGCAATGCCTTTTGACAGTCCGGTCTTATCGCCTGAAAATATTCTTCCTATATTAGTATACACCGTTTGCAGCTCTTCAAATCGTCTTGCTGCAGGAACAACAATTACCGAGATATTTTTATCCTTAAGCAGCTTGTTAATTGAATCGGACGGCTGAGTTTGCATAATCAATAAATCCGGCTTGAGCTTTGTTATTTTATCAATATCGGGTAAAAGAACACTGCCCGTTGCCGTAAGCTCTGCCACTGTTTCGGGATAGTCACATTCTTTAGACCGACCGACAAGCGCATCACCAAATCCCATGTCTGATATGATTTCAGCAAGAGAGGGAGACAGCACAACCACTCTTTTGGGTGCAGATTCAAGCGTTACACCGCATACCTCAACAGGATAGTTGTAGTCATCGGAAAACATTTCTTTTGACTCTGACGGTCTTTGAGCACATCCGGCAGTTAATATCAGAATGACAAATGCAAAAAGGATTGCAATTTTATTTTTCATGCCTTTCTCCTTCACGGTAGACAAAATTAGTATATCCGCTATTCAGCGATAGTACTTGTAATATGCGACAATTTGCGATTGCTTGCCTGTTTTTACATCTTGACCTTGTATTCGCACGCCCTCAAGACTTAATAGCTCACCGCACTTAGCGCTGTTTACCGGACATCTAAAAACCTCTGTGCCATCGCATATTATTGTGATAAACCCGTTCTTTGTATTTATGCGGCCGGCACGCCCAATAACGCTTTCAACAGTGCTGTCAGGCTCACGCCGTGCCACATATTTAACAGCACGCCCGTCAAGCCTTTCAATTAACATTTGGTTGTCGCGAATATCCTGTTTTCGACGGCTGCCAAACAATTGATACCACTCCTCCTCTTATTTAATTGGTTTATTACGGCCAATTCGTGCCTGCACCTGTGCAATAAACTGCCGTGCAAAGCGCGGAGAACGCGCGCCGCGTTCTATAGCGTAGCGCTCGGCCGCATCAAGAAGTTTTTTGGGGTCAATATCAAGACCGCGGTCAGCAGCCAACAAAATAATTATTTCAAGAAAGCGTTTTTTATCAGGCATCATGAATGTTAGAATTATGCCGAACCTATCGGATAGTGAAATTGTTTCTTGCAAAGTATCTTCACGATGAATGTCGTCATCGCCACGGTCGCCAAAGTTTTCGCGCACAAGGTGGCGGCGATTAGATGTAGCATATATCAACACATTATCCGGACGCGCAGACAGCCCGCCTTCAAGCACGGCTTTAAGAGCCGAAAAGCTGTCATCATTGCCTGAAAAAGATAAATCATCAATAAATACAATGAATTTCATCGGAATAGCCGCAAGCCGTTCTGTTAAATGTGAAAGCTCGTATAATGACTCTTTTGGCATTTCAACCATTCGAAGTCCGCGGCATGAATATTCGTTTAGCAGGGCCTTGACTGTAGATGATTTTCCTGTGCCCCGATCGCCATATAGCAGCATGTTGTTGGCCTCGTATCCATCAAGAAAACTTAACGTGTTTTCAATTGCAATGCTGTGCTGCGATTCATAACCTTTAAGGTCATTAAGGCGAATTGGGTCGGGATGCCCGACCGGTTGTATGTCACCGTTTTGCCATATAAATGCTGAATATTTTGTGAATACACCAACGCCATTTTTACAATGATATTCACGAAGTGCGTCAATGCATTTATCCCAGGGCAAGTTTAACGGAGCATAGGCCGGTGCAACGCCGATAGGCGGTAAAAGTGATGCAAGTTGGCTGTCAATACAAGAACACAGCAATAAGGGCGCATTTGTCGCCGCCCGGTAAAGAATATCTAAATCTCGCTTTGCAAGCGATATTATTTCATCCGAGATGCAATCAAATTTTCCCGACGCCATTATTTTTGTAATATTACTTCGTGATGACAGCACCTCATCTGCTATGATTTGAGGAAGACTGCGTACACAGCCATCTGTACCTGCAAGATTACAAAGGCTGCCCCATTTTTCGAACACTGTGTGCTCGTCACCATTTTCAAAAGCACGTAGCATATCAATAAGAATAGATACCGCAGGGCGTTTTAGCAAATCCCTGTATACTGTAAGTGACAAAAGTTCTCGTACTAAAAATTTTATTGAATTCTCTTTCATTTATTTTCTCCATTATTTATACTTGCTATTTTTTAATTTTACTCTGTACGGTTATATATGTCAATATAAGGGCATTTAAGGCGGGCTTGTCGCCCGCCTGTCACTTTACAAAGCATTCGGGGTTGCACCGGCTAAAATGAAATATGTACTGTTGAGCAATGCCGGCATATTCGCCAAAGCTTTTTGGCTCAAGTCCGGGAAAAAGCTCTGACATTGCGCGTTTCATCCAGACATCAAGCGGAAATGCATCATAGCGCCCCATACCATAAAGCAGCACACATTCGGCAACTTTCGGACCAACCCCTTTAATTATCTGCAATGCTTTGCGCGCGTCATTAATCGGCATCTTTGCAATTTCTTTTAAATTAATTTCACCCGACGCCACGCGCTGTGCAGCATCAAGTATATA
>DHNF01000147.1:3530-4285 GCA_002409375.1 Ruminococcaceae bacterium UBA5423 | reverse complement strand
TGCAGCATCAAGTATATAAGCCGATCTCCACCCGCATCTTAAAATGCCGAGATCATGCTCATTAAGGTCGGCCAAAACAATGGGGGAGGGAAAACCGAAATCTTCACCGCACTGCTGCCCGAAATTTCGGCACAGTCGGTCAATTATACCTTTAATGCGTGGTATATTGTTATTTTGCGAAATAATAAAAGAGATTAGTGTTTCCCATGCATCTTGTCTAAGCACACGCATACCGGAAGAAAACCTGGTGCTTTCACGCATATAAAGGCTATCGGGAAATGCACGGCTAATGGCATCATAATCCCTGTCCAAATCAAAATAAATGCGCCAAAAAGCATCAAATTCTTCTTTGGTTATATTTTTAAATATTACTCCGTCATTGGTTTGATGCACAGTTAATGGCCTGTTTCCTGCCACACCATGCCATGAGCCGTCTTTATTTTGATAAAAGCGAAAGCACTGCCCGCAATCAAGTGTCTTTTTTAAATCAAAATTCTTTATTCGGCTTAATAAAATGCCCTGCGGCAATATCTTTGTTTGCATAAGCGCTCCTTAAAAGCTATACAATATGTGATTTTAATGATATTATAACATAGTCAAAAAAAATAAAAAAGGTGTGGAAAATAATGCGCGTAGACATAACAAGTATCCCGGTCAGCGAAGTGTTTGAGCCTCGCGATGGCTGTCCTGTATGCCGTATGCGCAACACGCTGGATAAGCGCGTTGTCGATTATATCATGGGCGCTGCAATGATG
>DHNF01000147.1:2680-3361 GCA_002409375.1 Ruminococcaceae bacterium UBA5423 | reverse complement strand
AGCAAACAAACGCTCTGGGGTTTTGCTATGACCACTTTGAGATGATGATAAATAAGCGCAACCGGCTTGGGTTAGCCCTTATTTTAGAAAGTCATCTTGCCGAAGTTGAAAAAAATGTTTTTCCAAAAAAACGAATTTTTAAAGCCGGATTGCGAAAATCCACAGGTGATAATGAATCCACTTGCTTTGTCTGCAAGCAGGTTGACTGGGCAATGCAGCGCATGCTGTCGACTGTCTGTCGCTTGTGGAGCAAAGAAAGAGAATTTCGTTCATTGTTCGACCAGCAGCCAGTTATTTGCCTGCCGCATTATTTTATGCTTAAAAATACGGCTGAAAACGAAATGAGCAAAAAAGAAGCACCTGACTTTATCAAAGCGGCTTCTGCATTATGCAAATCGTATCTTACCGAATTGCAGGGCGATGTAACTCATTTTTGCCGTATGTTTGACTACCGCAGCAGCAAAGAAGATGCTGATTGGGGCAATTCAAAAGATTCAATAGAAAGAGCAGTATGGTTTCTCACAACACGGCATCCCGAATGAAGAAAATTTTTGGCAGCGTAAAGGTGATATAACCGACAGTATGAATTTTTTCTGGAAATCATATCCATTTAACATTTTCCACAAGGCAAAATTTACTGATAACAGCCGTTTCTTCAACACTTTCAACAGAGTTTTCAAC
>DHNF01000147.1:0-2542 GCA_002409375.1 Ruminococcaceae bacterium UBA5423 | reverse complement strand
CACTTTCAACAGAGTTTTCAACATTGGACCATTAATAGCTAATTTACACACTGTATATTTCACTTCAATAACTTCCTTTTATTACCATCGACACGTTAAGATTATGTGCGGCTTGGCTTGTCTTTTCGGTATAAAAACGATTAATGCGCAAATACTGTAAATTGAAACCAATGCAATAAAAGGATACTTTAAAAGGGGAGTCGGAAGATGATAAAAGGAGTCAACCGGCAAATTATTGAAGTGACCGATACGGGAAATGAGTATTTTGAGCGGGCACTGCTTGTTGTAAGACCAAGTTTTGCTGACACATCACCTATGCGGCTTAGTGATGAGGCACATCGTTTTGTCAGAAAAGCCGGTGGTTATACCGGTTTGCGGCTTAACAGAAAACAGCGCATACGAGATTTGGTTTTTAAAGGTGGCGGATTCGGGGCGGTCGGTATGCTTGTGGGAGCTCTGCTGATGGCTGCTGTACGCTAATATCTGTTAAAGGTTTGAGAATAACTTGTTTTGCAAACAATAGATTAACCTAATAAGAACCCACCCGCTTACGCAATCAGAGATTGCTTGCGGCTCCCGGGAACCTTGTTGTTTTACAATAATAAAGCGCAGCCTAAAAAAGCGGCGCTTTTTATGTTTTTACTGTTTTAACTGTTTTAAGTATTGCATTACACCCGAAATTTATGTTAGAATAAAGTTTAATATTTAGAATTAAAAGCACCGTGAGACGATGTTTAAGAATCCGGTCTGAGGGGGATACAAAATGCTGAACAACGAAAAGTTTTTAAAGCAAGGCCTTACATTTGATGATGTACTACTTATACCAGCAAAATCGGATATTCTGCCGGCTGATATTGCAGTTAACACCCGACTTTCTAAAAACATAAGTCTTAACATTCCGCTTATGACGGCGGCAATGGATACCGTTACCGAAGCCAGAATGGCAATTGCCATAGCAAGAGAGGGTGGGGTAGGGGTTATCCACAAAAACATGTCGATTGAAAATCAGGCGGACCAGGTTGACCGCGTCAAGCGTTCCGAAAATGGGGTTATTGTCAATCCGTTTTTCCTGTCCCCTGAGCATCTTGTTCGAGATGCAAGTGAACTTATGGCAAAATATAAGATATCGGGTGTGCCGATTTGCCGTGAAGGCAAGCTCGTAGGCATACTCACAAACCGCGATATGCGGTTTCTTACAGATTTTTCTCAAAAAATTGAAGAAGTAATGACAAAGGACAATTTGATAACGGCTCCTATAGGCACTACGCTTGAGCAAGCTCAGGATATATTAAGACAGTATAGGATTGAAAAACTGCCGTTAGTTGACGAAAATGGGCTATTAAAAGGTCTTATTACTATTAAAGATATCGAAAAGGCTGTAAAGTACCCCAATTCTGCCCGCGATGATAGCGGCCGTCTGCTTTGCGCTGCAGCAATTGGAGCGACATCAGATGTAATGGAACGTGTCGCGGCACTTGTCGAGGCACAAGTAGATGCTCTTGTGCTCGATTCTGCTCACGGACACAGTACCAATATACTAACTACAATTGAAAAAATCAAAGTGGCTTTTCCGGATATTACACTTATTGCGGGGAACATCGCCACCGCCGATGCAGCAAAAGAGCTGATTGCATCCGGAGCGGACACATTAAAGGTTGGTATGGGACCGGGCTCTATATGCACCACCCGCGTGGTGGCAGGTATTGGCGTACCGCAGATTACGGCGATTTATGATGTTGCATGTGAGGCAGCCAAATACGGAATTCCGGTAATTGCCGACGGCGGCATTAAATATTCCGGCGATATCACAAAAGCCATTGCAGCAGGTGCAGACGTCGTAATGATTGGATCCCTTGTTGCAGGATGTGAGGAATCTCCCGGCGACAACGAAATTTATCAGGGCCGTCAGTTCAAGGTTTACCGAGGCATGGGCAGTCTTGGTTCTATGGCGCAGACGCACGGCGGGCGCGATAGGTATTTCCAACAGGGCAACAAAAAGCTGGTCCCCGAAGGCGTCGAAGGACGCGTACCGTATAAAGGCTTTTTATCCGAAACGGTGTATCAGATGATAGGCGGCTTGCGCGCCGGTATGGGTTATTGCGGATGTTCAAACATTAATGAGTTGCAGAAAAAAGCAAAATTTGTAAGAATTACAGGTGCCGGCCTCAAAGAAAACCACCCGCATGATATTCATATTACAAAAGAAGCCCCAAATTATTCATTAAGCCTGTAAAGGACGATAAAAAATGCCGCAGTTAGTTCTTTAATAAAAGAGGATAACGGCGGCATTTTTATACAAAAGTGCAAGGTTTTGCAATAAAACGAGATACTTAAAGCAATAAAAAAAAACGGCGGGAGAATCTCATCCCGCCGTGCACTTAATATTGGAGGCGCCACCCAGATTTGAACTGGGGAATAAGGGTTTTGCAGACCCGTGCCTTACCGCTTGGCTATGGCGCCGTATCGAGGCAACGCACATTATTATAATGGCTAAATTACAGAATGTCAAGACTTAAATCCTTTTGAGTTTCCCCATTTTTCA
>DHNF01000146.1:25845-27895 GCA_002409375.1 Ruminococcaceae bacterium UBA5423 | reverse complement strand
TGCTGGCCGCTTCACGGTTCTTTGCCTTTTAAAAATGGGGAAACTCAAAAAAAATAATACTTGCAAATTATTACAATACATGTATAATAGTAATCGAACAGTTGTTCGGAACATCTGTTCCTTTAAGATGAAAAGGGGTAATTCATTATGTTGTTAAGCATTTTAAGCATTATTTTAATGAGCGTCATGTCGTTATATATGATTAACAAAGCAAATTTTGCAAGCACTCGCCGCATGGCACTTATACCACTGTGCTGCGTATTTGTGGAGGTTGTAACTGCCGGACTTTTATCTATATCTTCATTTTGGGTGCTAACCGCGATATTGATAATCTTGCGTGCCGTGATTTTAATTAGCTGTATCGGTGAATTACAAAGAGATGCGGCAGCCGCTCGGCGCAGGGCACATCGATGTGCTGTCCGTAGACACAGGGCTTCAACAGTATTTACACAAGATCACCAGCCAAAGCGCTGCGCTTAATTTCCCGTTAAAATCATGAGAGATTTACAAGTAAATTTTAATAGGAGATTAGTATAAGTTATAATAAATTTTCCTTTTGCCTTTTAATTTGTTCATCTTTGTGGTAGAATACTGTAAAATTACGGTTTACCGTGAACAGGAGATGAACGATATGAAAACATCGCATTTTACTGCAAGAAGCCTGTTTGCAGCCTCTGCGCTGCGGAATATATTGATAATTTGTTTAATAGCCATCACTGCCCTTTCTGGCTGCAAAAAAGACCAGGAAAGCTCATCGCAAGTTCAAACAACAACCACCACGGTAACAACCGCAACCCAGACCACCGAGTCTGACACAACTGTTTCAAATTACGACCCAACCACTGTTACGGCACCAACCGGTATTCCCCCTTATGGATGGTGCAACGCCTCCACCATGCACATACGCAGTGGACCCGGCACTGAATACGGGGCAATCGGAGGACTTAAAAAAGGCGAAAAGGTTACGATTGTTGATCGAGAGGGAGACTGGTTTAAAATTGAGTTTAAGGACAGCTTTGGATATGTCAGTGCGCTTTATATTCAAGACACCGAAGTTATGCCCGATGAAACCACTATGACCGCTGATAGTACTCCAACCACCACAGTATCTCAATAATAATAAAGATTGACCCGCGGAATTTTTAGTCCGCGGGTTTTTTGTTAAGACAATATTAGTGCTATCGGCAGGATGGGGTATTTTGCCCTACAAATTCCGGGGAAAACATAGGGCACATTGCCCTTAAACACGCTACTTTTAATCAAGCCTTTGTCTTGATTTCTATTGCCTGTTTTGCCTTGCTTGCAATGTTGTCGCCGGTAAGTCCGTAAACCTTAAGTAGCTCCAACGCAGGTCCCGACTTGCCGAACTCGTCGTTGATACCGACTCTTACAACCGGCACCGGTTGCGTTTCACATACTGCCTCGCACACGGCACTGCCCAGCCCGCCAATTATGCTGTGCTCCTCTGCAGTTACAATAGCACCGGTTTCTGCCGCTGCCTTTAATACAATTTCTTTATCCAATGGCTTAATTGTCGAAATATTTATTACTCTTGCCCCAATGCCGTCTTGTTTTAATATTTCAGCCGCCTCAAGTGCCGCCGACACCAATATGCCGGTAGCTATTATGGTAACGTCGTCACCATTTAAAAGCTGCACTCCCTTGCCAATCTTAAATTCATATGCATTGTCAAACAATACGGGTACGGCTAACCGCCCTAACCGCAGATATACCGGTCCATCGTGTTCCATAACCGCATACATTGCCTTGTTTGTCTCGACGGCGTCGGCAGGACATATAACTGTCATGCCCGGTATACTGCGCATCAATGCAATATCCTCACAGCATTGATGCGTGGCACCGTCCTCACCAACCGAAATTCCGGCATGTGTCGCACCAATTTTTACCGAGATATGCGGGTACCCAATAGAATTTCTGACTTGCTCATAAGCTCTGCCTGCGGCAAACATTGCAAAGGATGAAGCAAAGACCTGCTTTCCTGATGTTGCGAGTCCGGCTGCAATCGACATCATGTTCTGCTCTGCAATAC
>DHNF01000146.1:25393-25687 GCA_002409375.1 Ruminococcaceae bacterium UBA5423 | reverse complement strand
TCATGTTCTGCTCTGCAATACCGCAATCAAAGAACCTGTCAGGATATGCCTTTTTAAAAATGCCTGTTTTGGTAGCCGCCGCAAGATCGGAATCGAGCACAATGAGATTTTGGTATTTGGCAGCCAGCTCTACCAGACCTTCTCCATACGCTTCCCGTGTCGCTTTTTTTACTGTATCTGCCATTATACCGCCTCCTCATAAAGTTTAAGCTGCGCTTTCAGCTCATTTATTGCCTGCTCATACTGCTCCTTGTTGGGGGCAGAACCGTGCCAATTAACCTGATTTTCCATAAA
>DHNF01000146.1:24995-25224 GCA_002409375.1 Ruminococcaceae bacterium UBA5423 | reverse complement strand
TTCGGCTGCGTTAAACGCAGCTTCTATTTGTTCCATATTATGAGCGTCAATTTCAATAACATTGAATCCAAATGCTTTAAATTTTTCGGGGATGGGGTATGGCGAATTTACCTCGTCCAATGTCCCGTCAATTTGCAAATCGTTGTAATCTATTACAATGCAGAGATTATCAAGCTTTTTGTGAGCAGCAAACATAGCAGCCTCCCAAACCTGACCTTCCTCAAGCTCC
>DHNF01000146.1:23371-24858 GCA_002409375.1 Ruminococcaceae bacterium UBA5423 | reverse complement strand
TGACCTTCCTCAAGCTCCCCATCACCAAGAATCGCATAAATACGCTGCTGCCCATCATCAATTTTGGCAGCCAATGCCATTCCTGTTGCTGCAGAAACGCCCTGTCCAAGTGAACCGGTAGACATATCAACACCGGGTGTGCCTTTCATGTCAGGGTGACCCTGAAGATGCGAATTCACCTTGCGCAGTGTTGGAATATCTTCTTGCGGAAAATAGCCGCGCAACGCCAGCGCACCGTATAAAGCGGGTGCGGTATGCCCCTTTGAGAGCACAAAACGGTCGCGCTCAGGCCATTTAGGGTTTGATGGATCAATACGCATTTTATCAAAGTATAAAAATGCGAGCACGTCGGCAATAGATAATGACCCGCCGGGATGTCCGCTTTTTGCGTGATATGTGCCTTCAATTACCGCCATTCGTATTTTTGTAGCCGCAATCAAAAGCTGTTTTTTCTTCAATGCGTCCAAAATATAATCATCCTCTCATCAGTCCTGCCAAAAACTTAAAAATTATGTAAAATGACTGCCGGCATTATACCATATTTATAAAATCTTGAACAGGGTAAATTTGGCATTATTTTCTTTTCATTGTGTCCCAACAAATGTTTGGGGTTTAAAGTTGCGCTAAAAGTCTTGCGAGGGTATAATATTTTTCAATCCGTGTGAGGTGACGCCATGAGTGTAATGCAAAATAAAAATTTAATTAACAAAATTCTAACAGCATACCATCTACCGTTACACGGCTTTTGCGATTTTGACATGATAAAGGACAAGCTTATTACTTGCCGTGCCTATTTGCGTCTTTTTGATGCTTTTAGCCCCGATCTTCCTAAAACAATAATTTGCGCATTATTCCCATATCGCTTTGATAAATTACAAGGCAACCTATCGCAATATGCGCGCGTTCCCGATTATCATTCATCTGCCGGAGCCGTACTTGAAAATGCCGCCAAGGATTTAAAATCCGCTTTGCCTGAGTACAATTTCATATCCCTTATTGACAACTCGCCAATACCCGAGGTGCTTGCCGCAGCGCTCTCAGGGCTTGGCTGCGTCGGCGACAACGGACTGCTGATAAATCCAATTTACGGATCATGGGTGTTTATCGGCACTATTGTCACTAACATGCCTTTCGATATGCCGCGCGACAGTGTTATGGAGTGCACTCATTGCGGCGCATGTTCATCAGTCTGTCCCGGTGGCTACATCGGAAAAACGCGTGACACCTGTGTATCCCTCATTACGCAGAAAAAAAGGGAGCTTAACCAACACCAGATAGAACTTTTGCAAAAAAGCGGCATGTCGTGGGGCTGCGATTGGTGCCAGCGCGGTTGTGCATTAAATGCAAATGCCCTTATAAATCCACATCCTTGCTTTGGTGGTAAACCATTTAATCCCGACCTTAAACTTGAGTGCTTAAACGACCTTAAAGGCAAAGCCTATGGGTGGAGAGGGGCCGCGGTTTTAAAAAGAAACCTTTCATTGTTA
>DHNF01000146.1:14165-23188 GCA_002409375.1 Ruminococcaceae bacterium UBA5423 | reverse complement strand
TTGTTAGACGAAAAAAAGGATGAATAACATGGAAATTCCCATTTATGAAATGCTGTCAAGATACACTGCAAAGGGGCGCGCGTCGTTTCATACCCCCGGTCATAAAAGCCGCGCAGACCTGCTCGGCGCTTTACAATCTTTAAGCTATGATTTAACAGAATTGCCCGACACCTCGTGCCTGTTTGATGCAGGCGGCACAGATGCCATCGAGCAAGCAGAATGCATGGCTGCAGATGTGTTTGGCTCACAGCTTACACTGTTCAGCGCAGGCGGTTGTACGCTGTGCATACAAACCATGCTTCTGCTTAGCAAAAGTCAGGGCAAGCGCGTGCTGTTTGCCCGCAATTCACATATAAGTGCAGTACATACCGCTGCCTTGTTAGGAATTTGCCCTGTTTGGATCTGGCCCAGCGGTCAAAACTATCAAATAACTTGCAGTGATATCGAAAAGGCACTGGCATCCTATCCCGATGTACGCACTGTTTTTATAACAAGCCCGGATTATTACGGTAATATAGCCGATATTAGAACAATTGCCTCGTTATGCAGACGCAAAGGTGCAATGCTTATTGTGGACAACGCACACGGCAGCCATCTCGGCGCATTTGGTATGCACCCGTTATCTTTGGGCGCCGATATGACGGCAGATTCATGCCATAAAACCCTGCCTGTGCTAACCGGGGGTGCAATGCTTCATATTAATCATTTGCGTGAACATGGCATTGACAGATCAAGGGCGAAAGCTGCAATGATGATGTTTGGTTCAACCTCGCCCTCTTTTCCGGTGCTGGCATCGCTTGATCTTGCGCGGGACTGGTGGCAGCGTGCGGGCAACCAAGCGTATCAGTTAACTGCAGAATCTGTTGAACAACTTGCCCGCAAAGCACTTAATAACGAAATAGGAGTTTTAAGGGGCAAGTTAAATGATCCAACAAGGCTGACTCTTGATATCGGAGCCATGGGGATAGAAGGTATGACAGCCGCACAGTTTTTCCGTGAAAAAGGCTGCGAGCCTGAATACTCGGATTCTCGCTTTGTTGTTTTTATAGTTACACCATTCAACACTCCCGACGAGCTTAGTCAGCTCAGCGAGGCTATAAATCAATTCCCTGTCAATCTAAGGCGAGAAAGGTTTATTAAATGCGCTCAAACTATGCCGGAGTATTTTGACGGCATGCCTCCTAAAACTGTTCTTTCTCCCCGCGAAGCATTACTCTCACCATGTGAAACTGTAAATGCCGACTCGGCCGCCGGGCGCATTGCTGCGCGCGCAGTCTGTCCTTGTCCCCCGGGCGTCGCTGCTGTCGTTCCTGGTGAAATAATTAGTCGGGATACAGCCGAATATTTAAGTTTTTTTGGGTTTAAAAGGCTGACCGTGGTTAAATCTTCCTGACTGTCTTGTTTATTGTTAAAAAATACGATATAATAAATGAAAAGATTATAGTTTAATTTTAACTCGGGGTTTGATATAAGTAGCATTTTTTATACAAATACTGTAATAAATATAGTAATGATACATTTATTTAACAAGAACGGAGGAATAATGATGAAGCTTGTTCTCGCAATCGTAAATAAGGATGACAGCAGCACTGTTTCTGCGGCTCTTACAAAGGAAGGCTTCTCGGTTACAAAACTCGCTACAACCGGTGGTTTTTTGATGGCCGGCAACACCACATTTCTTGTAGGCACAGACGACAGCCGTGTTGAAGAGGTTTTGTCTGTTATTGAAAAGCATTCCAAAAAACGCAGCCAAATGATACCGAGCACCACATACGGAAACTCGGCTTATGCGTCGATACCCGTCGAAGTTACAGTCGGCGGTGCAACAGTTTTTGTCCTTAACATTGAACGATACGAACGGATTTAATCGGCGCGTCATCTTTGGCATTTAATGTATATTTGAAAGAAACGGTTTGGTACAAATGCAGTTTGAAGGATTTGCCGGAAACGAAAAGGTTAAACAAACGCTCTCGTCTTTTGTTGATGGGGAGCGGCTTCCGCATGTGCTGCTCATCGAAGGCCCTGACGGCAGCGGACGGCGTACACTGGCACGGCTGATTGCCAAAGCCGGTCTGTGCAAATCTAAAGAGGAAAAGCCTTGCGGTGAGTGCAGCTCCTGCTTAAAAGCAAAAGGCGGCAATCACCCCGATATATTTGAAATTAAAGACGATTTTATTTCACAGTATAAAATACAGCCGATGCGTGAGCTTCGACAAAGTGCATATATTATGCCAAACGAATCCGAGCAACGCTTTATTATTCTGCCCGACATACAACATATGTCGGAAACCGTTCAAAATGTACTTTTGAAAATCCTTGAAGAGCCGCCCGATTATTTATTATTCATACTTACCTGCGAAAACCGAACGCAACTTTTGCCAACCATATTGTCACGCACCGTATGCATTGCCCTAAGTTCAGTTGAAATCCCCCTCGCAACCGATATAATAAAAAAGATACTACCCGACACTTCACATAAGGATGCTTCTAATGCAGCGGCGGTTTTCGGCGGCATTATCGGACAAGCCATTAAAGGAATATCCGACGGCTCATTTCGACGCGTGCTTGAGTTGGCGCCCGAGTTAGCATTGGCTGTGGTCGCTCCCGACGAATTAACACTTCTGCGGCTTACCGCCCGTATGGAAAAGGATAGAGATCTGGTTGACGGTGTTCTAAACCTGTTGGCATTAATATTCAGAGACGCGCTTGTGCGCCGAACCGGAGTTGAGGATGATATGTCTCCAAGCCCTGAAACGGCTCAAACACTTGCTCGCACGCTGAAACCTAACAATTTAATCACATTGATTTCTACAGTTGAGGAGCTTCGCTCTCTTAGGCAGCAGCACATTAATCACACCCTTTTTTTGACCTTGCTTTGCAGCCGCTTTAGAACCGCGGCGGGGCGCTGAAAGCTGTTTTTGCAAATAGAATGATGCAGGGGCAGATATGGAATCTGCCCCTACGATAATCAAATGGCGAGGGGCATCTACCCGAAATTATATAAATCAACATTTAATAATATATAAACACCCCGCCCCGGGCGAAAAAACAGGTGAAGTAGATAAAATAAGTGAGCAGTAATACGTTAATCATAATACAATAATTATTTTTGTGTGCCGTAAAGGCATGGGAAGGCTTGGTAAACTGCATGGCTGATATTATAGGTGTCCGTTTTAAAAATATGGGAAAACTTTATTACTTCGATCCGGACGGTCATAGTTTTACAAGAGGCGACAAGGTGGTTGTCGAAACCTCTTACGGACTTGACTGCGGCGAGGTTGCCATGGCAAACCGTGAGGTTGACGAAAAGGAACTCGTCAAGCCACTTAAAAAAGTGGTGCGACCGGCTTCCACGGACGACATTCAACGGGCTCAAGAAAATGTTGAAAAAGAAAAGCGTGCATTTGAAATATGCCTTGATAAAATAAAAGTGCATAATCTTGACATGAAGCTTGTAAATGTGGAGTACACTTTTGACAATTCCAAAATTCTTTTTTATTTTACTGCCGACGGGCGTGTGGACTTTCGAGAACTTGTAAAGGACTTAGCATCGGTATTTCGAACACGGATTGAACTGCGGCAAATCGGTGTTCGAGACGAGGCAAAAATGCTCGGCGGTCTTGGAATATGCGGCAGACCTTTTTGTTGCTCCCAATTTCTAAGCGATTTTCAGCCCGTATCAATAAAGATGGCAAAAGAGCAGGGGCTTTCGCTTAATCCAACAAAAATATCGGGCGCATGCGGTCGGTTGATGTGCTGCTTAAAATATGAGCAGGAATTATATGATGATTTAATTAAAGTCACTCCCAGAGTCGGTGCTATTGTGAGTACAAAAGATGGGCGGGGTATTGTGACCGATTCCAACCTGCTATCCGGTGAAGTAATGGTGCTGTTTGATAAATCTCCCGATTCTCCCCCTGTCACTGTCAATGTACGGGATATTAAGGTAATACGAAACAACCGCAGCAGAGATGATGTGGAGATAGCTGAAGAATTTGATATTCTTGAAGATTAAAGGCACAAGCGAAATTTCATACCAAAAGGCACAGTATGTCCTTTCTGTCGATAACAGTTTCAAAAATTGAATAATGCCTATTTTTATATTATAAAAGAGGCATTGTTTAGTATAAAAAAAGTAATTGATTTTTTGTTCCATTATGTTATTATAGGAAGGAACATAAAAAGGGGGTGCCTTAATGGCTTATATAATCAACGACGAATGCATTTCTTGTGGTGCCTGCGAAGCGGAATGCCCAGTTTCAGCCATTTCCGAGGGTGACGACAAATATGTAATCAATCCCGATCTTTGCACCGAGTGCGGCAGCTGCGCAGATGTCTGCCCGGTCGATGCTCCTAAGCCTGAATAAATTGATATAGGCTTTCCTTTGCCGGGCCATCCCTTTACGGGTTGCCCGGCAAATTAAATTTTGAGGTGGTGCTTATGCAGCCTGCCAATAAACTTGAAGATATTGGCGGTGATGTTTTTGTTGAGGTTTCGCACGAGCATGGCTTTGGTGAGGATGCGTTGCTACTTGCACAATTTGCTGAACCCCGCCCAAACGAATACGCTTGCGATTTGGGTACAGGTTGCGGCATTATTCCTCTTTGGTGGTGCCGGCGCAAGCCCCCTCCTTTCGTACAAGCGATTGAGCTTCAGCCATCGGCAGCGATGATGGCAAAGCGTTCGGTTAAACGGGCAAACCTGCAACATTTAATAACCGTACATCAAGCCGACCTAAAAGACTGGCGCACTTATATACAGCCCGACTCACAACATTTGGTTACGATGAATCCGCCTTATTTTGCCCCGGGCTCGGGCGCCTTAAGCCGTTCAAAAGCAGCACGAATATCACGCCATGAGGGCGAGGGCTGCACATTGGCGGAAGTGGCACAAGCAGCATACGGTCTTTTGCGAAACGGCGGACGGTTTTGTATATGCCACAAACCCGAAAGGCTATCCGATGTGCTTAGCATACTTCGCGATTCACGCATTGAACCTAAACGCCTGCGCTTTGTACACAATAATAATAATTCTCAGGCATGGCTGTTCCTTTGTGAAGCCCACAAAAACAGCTCAAAAGGTCTTAAAGTCATGCCCCCGTTTGTATGCTATGACGCACACGGCAACCCTACAAAAGAGTATTTGAATTTATTTGCTATTTAATTTTTTTCACACGCATAAAACCCGCATTATTATCAATACGGAACGCCGGGAACAGCGTTCACTATGTGAAAGGAGGTGCTGATATGGCCGGCACATTAACACTTGTGGGTACACCTATTGGAAATCTTTCTGATTTGCCGCCGCGTGCACAAACTGCCCTTAGCGAATGTGATTTTATTGCCGCAGAGGATACTCGCGTAACATTAAAATTATTAAATCATTTAAATATAAAAAAGCCGATGATAAGCTATTATGAACACAACAAACGCGAACGGGGCGAGGAGATATGTTCAAGAATAATATTGGGACAAAACTGTGCGCTTGTAACAGACGCGGGAATGCCGGCAATATCAGATCCCGGTGAGGATTTAGTTGCGCTGTGCTGTGAATACGGCATTAAAGTGCAGGTTGTGCCCGGTCCCAGTGCCGTTATAACTGCACTGGCAGTGTCCGGCTTGCCAGCAGGCAGATTTACATTTGAAGGCTTTTTAAGCGTCAACAAGCGCAATCGGCGTGAACATCTGGCTGAACTCAAATGTGAACACCGCACAATGGTGTTTTATGAGGCCCCCCACAAGCTGACTGCAACACTTAAAGATTTGCTTCATTCTTTAGGCGACAGACGTGTTACGATTGCACGGGAGCTTACCAAGCTTCATGAGGAAGTAATATACACTACGCTTAAACAGGCAACTGAAAAATACCGCACTATGCAACCAAGGGGAGAATTTGTACTGATAATTGAAGGTGCGCCGCAACAGCAAAAAGTCGAGATTACAGCCGATCAAGCTGCCACAATTGCTTATGATTTGGTAAAACAGGGACACTCCACCTCTGAAGCGGCAAAACAGGCTGCAAATCAAACAGGTGTGAAAAAAAGCGAAATATATCGCTTAATCTGCAAAAAAATTGAAAACCGCGCGGATTTATTATAATCCAGCACGGTTTAAACCTATATGCTATACTAATTTCGCTCAAACCTAAGAACGTTTGATGCAAGGGGAAATCGTATACCAATTCACTGCTATCAAATTTGGTCAATACTCATAAATGATTGACCTTTTCTATAATATGGAGTAGAATAATGGTTGTTTTAATTCCACAAAACGGAGGTTAATCCAATGAAGGTATCTCCCTCTATTCTAAACAGCGATTTTTCCAATCTTGCCGAAGTGATAAAATTTGTTGAGCGTTCAGGTGCCGATATGGTGCATTTGGATGTAATGGACGGGGTGTTTGTTCCCAACATGTCTTTTGGCCCGCCTGTAATCAGTGATCTGCGCCCGCTGACAAACCTGACATTTGATGTGCATCTTATGATGCAGCACCCCAACAGATTGATAGACGCATTTTGCGAGGCAGGCGCCGATATAATAAATATCCATCTTGAAAGCCAAGCCCCGATAGACTCAACGCTTGACTATATCCGCTCACTCGGCAAAACTGCCGGCTTGACAATTAAACCCAAGACACCGGCTCAGGCAGTTTTTCCTTATCTTGACAAGGTTGGGCTGGTTCTCATCATGACGGTGGAACCGGGCTTTGGCGGACAGCGCTTTATGTCCGATATGATGCCAAAAGTAGAGGCGGTGCGAAAAGAAATCGATCGCCGTCATCTCGCAGTGGAGCTTGAAGTTGACGGCGGAATTAATGCCGATACAGCAGTGGTTGCAGCAAAATCGGGTGCCGACATTGCAGTTGTTGGAAGCGCCCTTTTCAAATCTGAGAACGCACCATTGTTGGTCAGCAATATCCATGACATTAAAAGATAGCGAGCGCTTATTATAACGACTGATTAGTTTGCCGTATCATTGTTTTTGGAGCACATTGCATCACAAATGCGGTTAAGCGCATCGCCAATTGCTATCGACTCACCGTGCTCGGCTGTATAAGCGGCGGCAATGTCGCCCTCGCCTGCCGGGTGAGCAAATTCATAAAGCAGATTGCCAAGCTCCTTTGACAAAGGAGTGCCGGGGTACAGCACAAGACGATACCCCTTGTTAAATCGGTATAGTGAACTTCCGAACATAGGCGGAGTTTGCTCCCCTACACTTTGAGCCAGACGCAACACGGCATCTACATCATCCAACTCAAATATGTATGGCCCCGCCGCTCGTTTAATGCGCACATGTCGCTTGCTGCCTGTGGGCGTCAACAGCAACAGACACCCTCCGTCCACCGGTAGCACCTCAATAACCAGGCTGCCGGTAAAATCAAAGCCTGTTTCACAACGTGCAATATCCAATAGCTGATGCAGAGCATTTCGTGTGCTTTCATTGTTATAATCCAAATCTTCAAATGTAAGATCAAAACCGCGAAGGTCTTCCTCCGTCAGTAATATCTTCAAGCAACCATTCTCCAGTAAATCCATTTTCACGACCGTCCCCCCATAGTTGTTGTGCTTCCTAAAGGGTTTCACCCCGGATACATATCTTTAATCCGGGATATTCCCCTCCTATTCTATGATATTACCCGGACAGGCTCTTTGCAAGAGGTGAATTACTGGTTGTCGAAATTTACTAAAAAAGGCGTAACGCTTACCGCGATCAAAGAACCAGCTGCATCGCGCCCAATCGTTGATATAGCGCCATTATCACAAATATCAGTTCCTCTTTTATCGGCTGGCGATGACAGCTTGCTTTCGGTTGTAAAGATTAACCAAACTGTGCTTCAGGGCGATTTGCTGGGAATTGCCGAACTTGAGACCAAACTCCCTATATATGCGCCCGTATCAGGAGTGTTAGCCGGTTTTCGTGAAATACAGCATCCACTGCTTGGAAACGTAAGCTGTGCGGTGCTCAACTGCATTACATCCGACAGTAAATATAATAATCAAAAAAATCAAAGTCCCGCGAACAAAACGAATGATTATATAAAGCTTGCCCAAACGATGGGAATCATTGATGAGCTTGACGGCATACCTCTTGCCAAAAAACTTACGCAGTGGAAAAACATTAAATCGGTATGTCTCATAGCTGATGCCGGTGAACATGAACCGTACAGTTCATCTGCGTGGAGCGTATTGAATGAATCGGCTGACAAGGTTGAAAAAGGACTTGAGCTCGCCGCGCTTTCCATACAGGCAACGAGCCGTCATATAGCAGTTATGCTGCCTAAAAAAGAAATAAAGAAATTAAAATCAATCTTGAACACAGATATTATACAGCTTACCGGAAAATATCCTGCAAAATCAGTTTTCGGTGCCAAAAATATATGCCGCATAGGAGTACAGGCATGTCTTGCGCTTTACTATGCGGTTGAACACGATAGGCCCCCCTGCAGTGTTGTTGTAACTGTTGCCGGTGATGCTGTGACAAACTCGCAGAATGTTCGCGTACCGATAGGAACTTTAGTAGATGATGTTTTACGCTTTTGCGGGCTTTTGTCCCGCCCTGAACATGTGATAATTGGCGATGCAATGACCGGTATTACGATAAATCGCAGCGATATTCCGGTTATTCCCGGCATTACATGTGTTATTGCACTTAAAAACTGCCCGCGTCCTCCGGTACACCCGTGTATCGGGTGTGGGCGCTGCGTCAGTGCATGTCACGCCGGCTTGCTTCCCTATGAAATTATGCGTCGGCTTGACAACATGCAATATGAACGATTGGCATCGCTGCTGGCCGAGGATTGCGACGGTTGCGGCGCATGCTCTTATGTCTGCCCTTCGGGTCTTGATGTTGCGGCAAAAGTAATCGAGGCACGAGACTTAAATGGAAATATTTTTTTAAAGTGGGGTAACGGTGATGACATATAAACTTGCGCATGCACCTTACATAAGGCGCACCGAACGCGCCGCAAAGCTTTCGGCAGACGTTTTGATAGCGCTTGTTCCGCTTTGTATCTTTTCAGCCGG
>DHNF01000146.1:10004-14041 GCA_002409375.1 Ruminococcaceae bacterium UBA5423 | reverse complement strand
CCGTATATTATGGAATACGGCCTGTTTTATTGGTGCTGTCGGGTTTATCAAGCGCACTGATATGCGAACTGTTTGCCTGCCTGCTGATGAAGCGGGTACCCAGTGTAGGCGACGGCTCGGCTGCTGTCACAGGATCAATTATCGGAATGCTGGTCTCCCCTCTCTCTCCATACTGGCTTCCTGCTGTAGGTGCTGCGTTTGCGATTTTAATAATCAAAATGCCCATGGGAGGAAGCGGCCGCAATTTATTTAACCCAGCTGCAGCGGGACTCGCTGCAATTACACTTTTATTTCCCAAATATATGTTCACATACCCTGACCCCGGTTTAGGCATTCCGCTGCCGGTTTCGAATGATGCTTTAGAAGTTGTAACACAAGCGTCGCCCGCATCACTGCTTATGAGCGGCGGCAAAACGTTATATACCCCCACTATGCTTCTGCTTGGTGATTTTCCGGGTCCAATTGGTGCAACGGCTGTATTAATTCTTGTTTCCTGCGGCATTTTCCTGTTTGCAAGACGGACGATTTCATCTTTTATAATACTTCCCTATCTTTTGGTTTGTGCAGTGATTGCGGCTGTGTTTCCGCGCGTCTCAGGAGGACAAGCAGACAGCATTATGGTTGAATTGTGTGCGGGATACCTTTTATTTGCTGGAATTTTTCTTCTAAATGATCCGGTAACGGCACCCCGTCACTGGTTGGGGCGAATAATCTGCGGAGTAGTAGCCGGGCTTTTTGTAATGCTAATGCGATATTTCGGAAGATTTGAGGAGGGCACCTGTTTCGCAGTTCTGCTCGTAAACGCCTTTTCATCGACATTCGACCGTCTCGGATGGTATGCGCTCAATTGTAAGCGAATAAGAAAAAGGAGGCGCAATAGATGAGCAAGCTGGAAAAACAGTCATTTTCAAAAACAGGTGGAGAGCTTTGTCATGTGTTTTTATCCGCTTTTTTGGAGAATAATATAGTTCTTGTTCAGGCGATAGGCATCTGCCCTATTTTGGCTGTGGGCATTACATTGCAAAACGGAGTTGTGCTTTCTGTATGCACGGCCGCAGTGCTATTACCATCCAGCCTATTTATGTCACTGCTGGGCGAAAGGCTTCCGGCATGGCTGCGTCCTCCGATATATACAATCTTAGCAGCATTTATTCTGCTTGGTGCTGCGATAATAATTGACAGCTTTATTTCTCATGAGCTATACGCCACCCTATATGTTTTTTTACCTTTGACAGCGGTAAATACGCTTGTTTCATATCGCGCCGGTGGCTTTTCGGTAAGTCATGAGCCCGCCGTTGCGATGACTGATGCTTTGGCTTCGACGATGGGATTCAGTCTTGTGATTTGTATTGTATCGGCAATTAGGGAAGCTGTAGCTCTCGGCACACTGTGGGGCAAGCCCATAGAACTTGATGTTCGGATACCCGAAATGGCATTGCCGTTTGCGGCTTTTTTGCTGCTGGGATTTATGTCTGCACTCCTGCAATGGTCAAAATCTGCGGTTGCCCGCCGCGCGCACAGCAAGGAGATGTATTAATGAGCGATTTATTATGGAGCTTTTTTGCAGCCGCTGTTTTTCAAAATGCCGTACTTATGACAGGGTTTGGATCATCGGTATTGATTAGGATGACGCGCAAGCGCACCAATATCATACCATTCGGTATCCTTCTTTGTGTTTTTGCAGCGCTAACTATGCTTATATGTTATCCGATCGACATGCTTATCGGCACCGAAGTGATCGTAAAATGGATTCGTCCGTTAATAATAATTGTGATAACTTCGATTTTATATATTATAATCACACTAATATTAAACAAAAAATTGCAGGCAGTTTATTCCCGTATCAGACGGCTTGTGCCCATAGCAGCCTTTAACAATCTTGTAATCGGGATTGTTATTGTTGTAAACCATCAGTTTGCAGTATCGCTGTTAGGTGCTATAGGGCTATCACTTGGCGCTTGTGCCGGGTTTTTGTTGCTGTCGTGGCTCATGGCAGAGGGAATTGAGCGGCTCGATAATTCAGATGTGCCGGCATCTTTTCGCGGACTGCCATCGGTGCTTATTTATCTTGGAATTCTTGCATTGGCGCTAATGGGTTTTTCAGACAGCGTTTCTATGATATAATATACTCGGTTGAATTGATGTAGGAGCAAATTAATGTGGTAGGTGCACCCCGCCCATGGGTGACAAAAATGGGTGAAGTAGAGGTATCACAAAATAAGTGGGCAGTAATACGTCAATCATGTTATAATACATTAGGCAGGAGGTACTAAGGTATGCATCGCAAAAGCACAAGGGGAAGAAAAATTAGGCGGCGATCCAATGTATTTAGCCGGAACACTCGGAGAAAAGACATACTAAAAGTAATTGGTTTTGCTGTTTTAGCTGCAGCCATCGTCTTTTCAGGATTTTTCGCTGCCAAGTTTATCAATGAAGGCTCCTTGCCCGTATCCGATCCGACCTCAAAACCTTTAAAGACAAGTACTGATACAACGCGCCAGCCTACAAAAACCACCGAAACTAAGCCAAAAGGTACGAACAGTACAAAAAGTCTTCGTGCTTTTTATTTGCCCGCATTAAACCTTGAAACGAATGATTTGCTTTTTGACGATGCAGCCGATGCAGGTTTTAACGCCGTTGTTTTTGACCTTAAAAGCGAGGACGGAGTTCTGTATTATCAGTCCACAACCGAGCTTAGCGAAAAATCTAAAGCGACTGCGGACAATGCGCTCACCTTAAATCAATTAAATTCACTAAAAAAGCAATTACAGGATAAAGGCATTACGCCGATACCAAGGCTGTATGCATTCCGCGACTCGGTTTCACCAAGCAATATTCCTACTGCAAAAATTTTGCTTAAAGATTATCCGGGATACACTTGGCTGGACAACTCAAGAGAAAAAGGAGGAAAGCCATGGCTTAACCCTTATGCTCCAGATGCTCACAGCTATATTATCGGGCTTGCAGAGGAGATTTCCGGCATTGGGTTTTCCAAAATCATTGTTGACGGAGTGCAATTCCCCAACCAGACTTCTCGTGCCTATTATGGCGAATCCAATCTTATTTCCCTTTCAAAACAAGAAGTTTTAAAAAAGTTTATAAATGATATGAAAACAGCAGTGGGATCAAACTGCGAAATTATACACAGCATGCCCGGTTTGCCGGTTTTCAAGGACGGTACCGAACCCTTTGGCGGTAACCCGGTTACACTCGGCGCCGACACCATTGCCCCACAGCTTTTGCCCTCAATGCTTGGCAAAAACCTAAAGGCCGGTGAAGCCACGCTTGGCGACCCCTCGTCCAATCCGTCAGATGCGATTGAACTTGCGGCGGGACAGGTTAAACTGCGACTTGAGCTTATTGAAGAAACCAAACGACCGTCGGTAATGCCTTGGCTGCAGGCCTTTGATTATACAGCAGATCAAATTAATGGCCAGATAAATGCCACAGCGAAGATATTAGGCAACGATGCGCCATACATTCTTTATAATCCGAATGGCGTCTATGATTTCAAGGTAATTAAACAGCGCTAAAGGGAGATTAAAGATTTTGATTGTTGATATTCATACCCACCTGTTTCCGGATGCGCTTGCCAAAAAGGCGCTGGAACGGCTGGCTAAAAACTTGCGAGATTACGATCCGAATTATGACCCGTCGGCTCCCTATACCGACGCTACAGCAAACGGGCTTAGGGCATCTGCAGAGAATGCCGGAATTGATATATGTGTAGTAATGCCAATTGCTACCTCACCTCGCCCATCTGTGACTTTAAACGATTTTGCAATTAAAGTAAATAACATGCCAAAGCTTTGCTCATTCGGCAGTATACACCCTAAAAGCCCTGATGCGCTGCATGAGCTTGAACGAATAAGTGAGCTTGGCATACTCGGCATAAAGCTGCATCCCGAATACCAGGACTGTTATGTAGACGGTCCCGAAACTGTTGCTGTTGTTCGGCACGCGGCAAAACTCGGAATGTGGGTGCTATTTCATGCCGGTGCCGATGCCGGAATGCCACCGCCCGTACACGGTACACC
>DHNF01000146.1:7699-9881 GCA_002409375.1 Ruminococcaceae bacterium UBA5423 | reverse complement strand
CGCCCGTACACGGTACACCCCAACATTTTGTAAGACTGCGTGAGGCCGCACCGGACGCTAAAATCATTCTTGCACACATGGGGGCATATCGTCTTTGGCATCAAGCTGCAAATTTGTATAAAGGCTTGGGATTTTACGCCGATACAAGCTATAGTATTGATGTTCATCCCGAAGAGCAAGACATATTAGCTGAATTAATTAGGATATTAGGCGCAGACCATGTGATGTTTGGCACCGATTCACCATGGGCTTGCCAAACCGAATCGCTTAAAGCGACAAAGGCGTTCCTTTCAAAATATGGTTTTTCGGATAAAGAATGCTCAGATATTTTGGGCTCAAACGCTGCGCGTATACTTGACTTAAAACAGGATTAGTAATGTCTTTTGAGGAATATAGCTTATGCAAAATTCGCCATCAAAATTTCGCACCTCCTTTTGGGCTGTGGCCACAGGCTGGACACTGCTAATCTTTATGCTGTACTCAATACCGGACAGTTCTATATCTTTATTAAAAGACAAGGCAGCCGATGGTATCACTACTCTAATAACAATCCTTTTTGGCAGTGATATAAATCATGATATAATCTCAATTGCAGATGATATTGTCCAAAAGGCACTGTTGACTCCTTTTTTCGCCGTACTTTCACTTCTATTTTGGGTAGCTTTGTACAAAAGCCGGCACAAACCATTCAAAGCATCTGCGATTTCTTTTTTTATTTCTTGTGTTGTCGCACTGCTGTTTGAGCTGTATCACCTGATGTTTGTCGGAGACAAGCCGTTGTCGATCGGTTTAAATATTGCGTCAGCTTTGGCGGCGCCGGCCGCATTACTTTGCATACGATGGCTTAAAAAACGATTTCCACACGCTATTAACCGCGAAACAATTAGCTATATAATTTTTGGTGTACTTACTACATTAATTAATTTATTAGTATACGGTATTTGCTATAATACATTTAAAATTCACAATCTTATAAGCAATATTATTGCTTGGGTTGCTGCAGTTTTGTTTGCATATGTGGTAAATAAGCGTTTTGTGTTTCGTTCAAAAACATATACCGCCGCCCAGACAATGCACGAATTTGCGTTATTTGTGGGTGCAAGGCTTTTTTCGCTTGCATTTGACGAATTAGGCATGTGGCTAATGGTGAACAAACTGTCGTTAAACGGCGGCATTTCAAAAATCGTCATGAATATATTTGTATTATTAAGCAATTACTTTTTCAGCAAAGTGATTATATTCAAAACTGAAAGGCCGGATTAATATGCAAGGATACAATTCGGGCGGATGGATGCCCCCCGACCCAAATGCAGCAAACCAAAAACAGGCATTACGGCGCGACGCCAACTTTGTCGGCATCATCGCATTCTCAACCACTCTTTTGCTGCAGCTTATGTTTTTTATGGTGTTTTTTATACTTTCCCTTCTGGGCGTATCTCAGCCCGGTACAGATATATACTACGGACTCGGCAGCATAGGATTTTTAATAACATATTCAATAATATACTGTATAGGTATTGGGCTGCCTGCCCCCTTTACAGCCCTGATAACAGACCGCAGAATAAGGCCCTTTGACCGATTCGATGAAACAGATGAGCAAATTCGCCCTAATGCCCTACAGATTATTCTAATACTTTTTGCAGGTCTATCAATATGTGTGCTGTCAAATTTTGCAGCGTCTTACATTATGATGATTTTAAATGAACTTGGCTTGCAACCTCCTGATATGCCCTCTTACTTGGATAAAAGTGTATTAAGTTTGATTTTAAATATAATTGTTTTTGCATTGTTCCCTGCAATTCTTGAAGAAATGGTCTATCGCGGCTATATTTTAAGGATACTTAAAGCCCACGGTGACACCTTTGCAATGGTTATTTCGTCGCTGTTGTTTGCATTAATGCACGCAAATATAATGCAAATCCCTTTTGCATTCATAATTGGGCTAACCTGCGCATTCATTGCACTTAAAACCGGTTATGTCTGGATTGCTGTAATGCTCCATTTTCTCAATAACTTTATGTCTTTACTGCTTCAATATGCAGGCTTATTTTCGGCTAATGAAGAACAAAGCCAGCGTATGATAATGATTGTATTCTCAATTGTCGGCATTTTAGGGCTTGTTTCAATTCTCATATTATATGCAACTGCAAACAAAGCAGTGCGCCGTATCGAGGATAAGGCG
>DHNF01000146.1:3732-7558 GCA_002409375.1 Ruminococcaceae bacterium UBA5423 | reverse complement strand
GTATCGAGGATAAGGCGCAGACGCTGACTGCCGCACAGAAAACCGGTGTACTCCTGCTATCTCCGGGAATAATAATCAGTATCCTGCTTTCTTTATTTTTTACGATTATCACAACCCGGTAAGGAGATAATGCATGATTGAAAAAACAACCGAACCGCAAGAGTATATGAAGCAGGCTATTGAGCTTGCAAAGCTTGCCGCAATAGACGGGGAAGTTCCGGTGGGTGCCGTGATAGTGCATAACGGTAAAATCATCGGTCGCGGCTATAACCGCCGCGAAAGTGATCGAAATGCACTTGCCCATGCCGAAATCCATGCTATTGACGAGGCATGCCGCCGACTTAACGGCTGGCGGCTTATAAACTGTGAAATGTATGTCACGCTGGAGCCGTGTCCAATGTGCGCAGGGGCAATAATAAACTCCCGTATAGACAAGGTAATATACGGTGCTTATGACCCAAAAGCCGGCTCATGCGGGTCGGTTTTTGATTTGTTTTCATTGCCTTTTAATCACCGACCGGTAAGCCAAGGTGGTTTGCTGGCCGAAGAATGCTCGGCTTTATTAAAAGATTTTTTTAAAAAACTTAGAAAAGATTAAATTATGAAGTATACTAAACTTCAAAACCTATACACAATATATATTTGGGGGCATTGTCATGCGCTTGCTGCTGCTTGATGCAAACAGCATTATAAATCGTGCTTTTTACGGCATCAGGATGTTAACGACAAAAGACGGACGATACACTAACGCACTGTACGGTTTTTTGCTTATATTAAATAAATTGCGCGATGAAATAAAACCTGACGGCATAGTAGCCGCATTTGATATGCATGCCCCTACATTTCGACACAGTGAATATGCCGAATACAAGGCCGGACGCAAAGGCATGCCGGACGAGCTTAGTCAACAGGTTCCGGTTCTAAAAGAACTCCTTTCACTGATGGGCTGCCATGTGGTCGAATGTGAGGGGTATGAAGCTGATGATATTCTCGGCACCCTTGCATTCTCTGCCGATATTTCAAACGACAAATGTTATATTGCAACCGGTGACAGGGATACTTTACAGCTTGTGCGGGACGGTGTTACCGTATTTCTCGCTACAACAAAAAGAGGACAGCCCCATACAGATATTTACGACACCGCAGCAATTTTAGACAAATATGGTCTTACACCACGGCAATTAATTGATTTAAAAGCATTGATGGGCGATGCAAGCGATAATATACCGGGAGTGCGCGGCATAGGGGAAAAAACTGCTCTTGACTTAATGCAGCGGTTTGGCAATATTGATTATATTTACGAAAACCTTGACAAGCTTGAAATCCGCGACAGCATACGCGAAAAACTGCGCGCCGGTCGCGACAGCGCCTATCTAAGCCAACAGCTTGGTACAATTTGTTGTGATGTCCCGATAGAGCGTTCAATTAAAAATTATAAACAAGCGCCCGTGCAAAAACCTGAGCTTTCATCACTGCTTGTTCGATTAGAATTTTTTTCGTGGATTGGCAAGCTGGGGTTGGAAGACGCAAGTGCAATCCAAGACGGTGAACAAGTTCAATCGACAAAAAGCATTACGGTTGAGAGTGCAAAGGCGCTACCGGATTTGATTGCCTGGGTTGAAGAACACAAGCAGCTAAATATTACCGCCGAGGTTGTCAATCGGCGCCTTAAATCAATTTTTGCCGCATTCGATGACCGTGTTGTTACAATATGTTGTGAAACTGAAGGGTTTGATACATTAAAAGATTTTATATGTGACGGCAGTATCAAAAAACGCGTTGCAGACGCAAAGCCCATTTGCGCAGCCCTATTATTTGAAGGAAAAAGACCAGACGGTATCGAAATGGACACGATGCTTGCCGGTTATCTGCTAAACCCGCTTGCTAACGACTACTCTCTTGGCCGTCTTGCAAAGGAGTATTCGATCACTGAACCCCATGTCGACGGCAAAGACGGCGGTGTAAGTTTGCTGCCCGCCGTTGCCGATAGACTTACAGATTTAATTAAATCAAATAATCAGTACGACCTGCTTTGCAAAGTAGAGCTGCCGCTGGCTCTTGTACTGGCAGACATGGAAAACTGCGGTTTTGCTGTGAATGCAGCAGGGATTGAAGCCTTTGGCATCCAAATTGAATCTCAAATTACTGAAATACAAAAAAACATATTCTCTGCTGTCGGCTATGAATTCAACCTTAACAGCCCAAAGCAGCTTTCAAAGGCACTATTTGAGGATTTGGGACTGCCTGCAAAGAAAAAAACCAAAACCGGTTATTCCACAAACGCCGAGGTGCTTGAAAGCCTGCGCAACGCCCATCCGGCCGTTGCAATGCTGCTCGAATACAGAACACTCGCAAAACTAAAATCCACTTACTGCGATGGGCTGCTTAAAGTTATCGGGACTGACGGTAGAATCCATACTTCTTTTAACCAGGCTGAAACTCGTACCGGCCGTATATCTTCAACTGAACCAAACCTACAGAATATACCTGTCAGGCAGCAGCTGGGCAGAGAATTAAGACGATTTTTCCATGCTCAGGATGGTTGGGTTCTGTGCGACGCCGACTATTCTCAAATTGAGCTGCGCGTTCTGGCTCACATGGCTAAAGATGAAAGCATGATTGCGGCATTTAACGCCGGCACAGATATACACACTGTAACAGCTTCACAAGTTTTCGGTGTGCCCGAGGATATGGTTACACCCCTTATGCGTTCCCGTGCTAAAGCTGTCAATTTCGGCATTGTTTACGGCATAGGGCCCCATTCGCTATCCGAGGATATTGGGGTTAGCTATCACGAGGCCAAAAAGTATATTGACCAATACATGGCGCATTACTCGGGTGTCGCACAGTTTATGGAAAGCATGGTGGATATTGCAAAGCAAAAGGGGTATGCCGAAACAATGTTTGCAAGGCGTCGTCCCTTGCCTGAACTCAAATCGTCAAACAGAGCAATGCGGTCATTCGGCGAAAGAGTTGCGCGCAACATGCCCATTCAAGGCACCGCAGCCGACATTATAAAAATAGCGATGGTGCGCGTTCACAACAGACTGATAAAAGAAAATATGCAGGCACGACTGATATTACAGGTGCATGACGAACTTATTATCGAAGCGCCCGAAGCAGAAGCCGAAAAAGCAGCCTCACTGTTAAAGGAAGAGATGGAATCTGCCGCCTCAATGTCGGTTAAGCTTACAGCGGATGTTAACATTGGAAAAACGTGGTATGATGCGAAAGGATGACAAAATTGACCATTTTGTTTGTGTGCACGGGCAATACTTGCCGCAGCCCTATGGCAATGGCACTAATGAGGCTTGCGCTTGACAGGCGAAACCGGAAAGATATAATTATAGAAAGCGCTGGTCTTTCTGCACACGGACAGCCGGCGGCCTTAAACGCAATTGTTGCAATTGCAGAGCTTGACAACCACTATTCGCAGCCACTAAAAGCCCATATATCGCAAAATATTACGGCAGACCAGCTTGATCGCGCAGACTTTGTCGCGGTTATGAGCAAAAATCACGCCGAAGCGGTTGCCGCACTTGGCAAGGACAAAGATAAAATACACATTCTTTCAGCCGGCAAAGTGCCGGGCATTGCCGATCCTTTCGGCGGGGATATGGAAACATACCGTAAAACTCGTGATCAGCTTGAAAAAGCGGTTGAGACACTGGCCGATATTGTCTGCTCTAAAGAAAGGACTTGACCGATAATGGCGGACCTCCAAACCACCCCGCATGTCAATTTTTTGATAACAAAAATGCAAACAAAGCATCTTGATGACCTTGCATACATCGAAAAATTAACCTTTTCGCGTCCTTGGTCATAT
>DHNF01000146.1:3371-3587 GCA_002409375.1 Ruminococcaceae bacterium UBA5423 | reverse complement strand
TGGTCATATGACGCGCTTGCGGAGGAACTGCAAAACCCGCTTGCAGTCTTTTATGTGGCAAAACTGATTGAAACCGGCCGTGCAGTCGGTTATCTTGGCATGCACCATGTACTTAACGAAGGCTCTATTTCAAATATAGCTGTTCACCCCAATCACCGAAGACAAGGCATAGCCTCGGCTTTAATGCATAAAGCAATAAAATATGTAAAAACCAAT
>DHNF01000146.1:0-3199 GCA_002409375.1 Ruminococcaceae bacterium UBA5423 | reverse complement strand
GCCTTACTTTAGAGGTTCGCGTATCAAACTCACCTGCAATAGCGTTGTATAAACGCTTTGGGTTTGGGTGCGACGGTATTCGTCCCGACTTTTATGATTCACCAAAAGAGGACGCCGCAATATATTCGCTATATTTTTAACAGAAATGATTTTATTTTTTAAATCAGATAAACCGGGGAGCCAATATTGATGAAAATTCTTGCAGTTGAAACTTCCTGTGATGAAACGGCGGCCGCCGTAGTGCACGACGGCCGGCATATGTTATCCAATGTTGTTGCATCACAGGTAGAGGAACACAAACTATATGGCGGTGTTGTGCCTGAAATTGCATCACGACGCCATGCCGAAATAATATCCGATGTCGTAAGACGGGCACTTTCTGATGCCAACACCCCTTTATCTGACATTGATGCGCTTGCCGTCACCCATGCGCCGGGGCTTATCGGTTCCTTGCTTGTCGGCGTAAATTTTCAAAAGGGGCTCGCCTTATCAACAGGCTTGCCTCTTATTCCTGTTCATCATCTGCGTTCGCACATTGCTGCCAACTACCTTATTACAAAGCCTGAACAACATCTGTTAAAACCGCCATTTTTATGCCTTGTAGTATCAGGCGGTCACAGTCATATTGTTAATGTAAATGACTATACAAGCTTTACGGTGCTGGGGCGCACATGCGACGACGCAGTGGGCGAATGCTATGACAAGGTTGCCCGCACAATGGGTATGCCGTATCCCGGCGGTTATCATCTTGATTCGCGAGCAGCCTCTGGCAATGCTGATGCATTCAAGCTCCCTCGTCCTCATGTTGAGGGCAGCCTTTATGATTTCAGCTTTTCAGGTCTTAAAACCGCCGTTATCAATCTTATCCACAACGCAAACCAAAAAGGTGAATCTGTAAACTACGATGATTTATCTGCCTCATTTCAGCAAACAGCCGTTGCTTTGTTGGTAGATAATACTTTGCGTGCAGCAAAGGATATAAAGGCAAAGACAATTGCCCTCGCAGGAGGGGTTTCGGCCAATTCAGCTCTACGATTAAGAATGGCGCAAGAATGCAGACGGCTTGGTATAAATTTATTTTTTCCCCCAATTAATCTTTGCGGCGACAATGCAGCAATGGTTGGTGCGCAAGCCTATTACGAATTTAAAAGCGGGAATATCAGCAGCTTAAATTTAAATGCATATGCCACAATGGATATAGACTTATAATAATTTGCAATTTCGGGGTAATAATACTTGCAAGATTTTGGTTTTTATTTTTTAATTATTATTAAAATATTCACACTTTACCTATTGCAATTTTAAGGCATTTTAAGGTATAATAATATGCGATATCGTTTTTTTCCGGTAAGAAAATCATGGTATACTCGGAAAGGAGAATCGCAATCATGACAAAAAATCAATCACTACTATCATGGATTGATGAAATGAAGGATTTGGTGCAACCTGACAAGGTTGTTTGGATCGACGGCTCAATAGAGCAAACTGAATTACTGCGCGCCGAATCCTGCAAAACCGGTGAAATGACTAAACTAAATCAGGATAAACTTCCCGATTGTTATCTTCACAGGACCGCAATCAATGACGTTGCCCGTGTCGAGCACAGGACATTTATTTGTTCTGAAAAAGAAGTGGATGCCGGCCCGACAAATAACTGGATGAACCCGGCCGATGCATACAAAATGCTTTACGACATTGCACGCGGCAGTTACAAAGGCCGCACAATGTATGTAATACCATATTCGATGGGACCTGTCGGTTCACCCTTTGCAAAATATGGGATTGAGCTTACAGACTCAATATATGTTGTACTCAATATGTTAATTATGACACGCGCCGGCAAAGAAGTGCTTGATGCACTTGGCGACAGCACCGATTGGGTAAAAGGTCTGCACTGTAAATGTGATATTGATGAGGAAAATCGCTATATTTGCCATTTCCCCCAAGATAACACAATAATTTCCGTCAATTCAGGTTATGGCGGCAATGTGCTGCTTGGCAAAAAATGCTTTGCTTTGAGAATTGCTTCTTATTTGGGCTATACCGAAGGCTGGATGGCAGAGCACATGCTGATTCTTGGAGTGGAAAACCCGCAGGGAGAGGTCAAATATATCGCAGCGGCATTCCCTTCAGCATGCGGCAAAACCAATCTTGCCATGCTGATACCGCCCGAACTTTATAAGAAAAAGGGTTACAAGGTTTGGTGCGTCGGTGATGACATTGCATGGATGCGCATTGGAGAAGACGGTCGGCTGTGGGCTGTCAATCCAGAAAACGGCTTTTTCGGAGTCGCCCCCGGCACAAACATGAAATCTAATCCAAACGCATTGATTTCCACCCAAAAGGGTACAATCTTTACAAATGTGGTTCACAACCTTGATGACAACACGGTATGGTGGGAAGGATTAGATAAAAATCCGCCCAAAAACGCCGTTAACTGGAAAGGGGAGCCATGGGATCACACTGACGGTTCCAAAGGCGCACATCCAAACTCACGGTTCACAGCCCCCGCAAAAAACTGCCCGTGTGTGTCAAGTGAATTTGATTCAGGCAAGGGAGTACCAATTTCTGCAATTGTTTTTGGCGGCAGACGTGCCAAAACAGCGCCATTGGTCTACCAATCAAGCGACTGGAACAACGGCGTTTTTGTAGGATCAATCATGGCATCCGAAACCACCGCGGCAGCGTCCGGTGCAGTTGGTGTTGTACGCCGCGACCCGATGGCAATGCTGCCGTTTTGCGGCTATCATATGGGCGATTACTGGTCACACTGGCTTGAAATGGGCAAAAAGCTTGGCGACAAAGCGCCAAAGATATTCAATGTTAACTGGTTTAGACTTGACGATGAAGGGCACTTCATCTGGCCCGGATTTGGCGAAAACCTGCGTGTTCTGGAATGGATTATTAAACGCTGTGAAGATAAGGTTGGCGCCAAAGAAACACCGATTGGCTTTATTCCAAAGGTTGAGGATATTAACACCGAAGATCTTGACATTTCGATTGATGTGCTTAAATCAATTCTGGAAGTTGATAATGACATTTGGAAAGAAGAAACCGACGGCATTGCTGAGTTTTATAAAAAGTTTGGCGACAAACTGCCAAAGGAGCTTGAAAACCAACTAGATGCCCTTAAAGCAAGGCTATAATTATCGCAATTATTAAAACCCCCGGCAGAAATTCTGTCGGGGGTTAATAATCT
>DHNF01000034.1:1435-3605 GCA_002409375.1 Ruminococcaceae bacterium UBA5423 | reverse complement strand
GTCAACACCCTTTTTCTTTTTTTTATTGCCTTTTCTTGTTTTTATTCAAAAACTATAAATTTGGTTTCTGTATATATGATTAACTAATACTTATACTATTATATATATCCTGATTTATATATATAGGCACTGGAAAATAACTACATCGATGTTGGAAAATGATATGCAATTTTGTTTTAAAATCTAATCCAATAAATAATATTCACATTATAAATGTTTTGACATAATACATATGTTCGTCATATAATAAATTCAGTTTAAATTTTTAGTAATTGTTAGATAAATACTTTAACATAATATTAACAATTTGTCCAAACATAAAGTTAATTTAATATTTATTGAATATAAAAATAAAGTGGCGTAATAATGTAATTAACTTTAGCCTCATCTAATGGCTAAATATACTTCGTTGACTTTTGATTGACGCGCATTGATTACCGCCTATAGTATCAAACGACTGAGTGTTTAGCATTTGGCTAAGGGAGGCAAAAGAGTTGACATTCGGTGATCGATTACGGAAATTGCGTAAGCAGCATCACATGACACAAGAACAAGTTGCAAAAAGTTTAAATATAGTGCGTTCAACCTATGCGTATTATGAAACGGGCAAAACCCGACCTGATTTTAACACAGTTGTTCGCCTTGCACAATTATATAATGTTACCACCGATTATTTGCTTGATGCTAACTCTAAAGTCTCACAGAATGACAATCAGGCTGCTGACAATTACAACTCTTCAACAAAAAAAAATTTAGTAAACCAATGGCATTTGCGTGAATCAGAGCAAAAACTTATCATAGCTTACCGATATCTTGATAAAAATATGCAAAAAGAGTTTTTGGAAAAGATTGAAAAAGCTGCCGCACAGCTTTACGAGGGTAGAAAAAGATGAAGAAGATCATAAGTATTATGTATTTAATATTTCTGTCTTTGCATTATTCATCCGATTGTATTACAAATCCCATTGTCTTTGCAAATGAGTGTACCTGATTTATAAAATGAATAAAAAGTTCGGTTCCCATTTTTGCAATTTTTTTGTCGCCGGAACAACCGCAAAGTGTTGCATAAGTCTCTCCAACACATTTTTCAACTTGCTCAGCTTCGCGAACACACAAATAATAAAATGAAAACGCACCTGATTTTTGCAAATCATCATAGAAAGTTGAAGCGGTTGTCAGAAGTGTATCATAAAAAATGCTCTGAGCAGTTTCTGACAACAGCTTGTTAGGCAGCACTGTATCAAGTCCAACCTCAACAGCAAATGCAAGCAAAATGCGCCGCTGAGTCATATGTGCTGTATCGCAAGCAGGATTTTCTCCCTCAATCGATGACACATCTTCAGCCATCACAGCTCCCAAGCGTCGTGCACGAGCAAGGTTTCCGTTAGACTTTTCTCTTTTTAACAGCTTTGTCATTTGCTCGGTATCATCGATTATTTCCTGATGTTTTTTAAAATCATCACTTGCTATTTTCATATCACTGTCGTCATAATGCATTTTATCCCACCCATCTTAATATGAGTACTCGGTTGAGATGAAGATATAAAAAGCAATGCTGTGCTTAAAGAATACTATTTTCCAAGTAAACTTAAGTTAGGTTTGTGAGGAAATCGTCAACAAAGATGTCTGTTTATATTGGAAAATAGTATAAAAGGTTCTGCACTTGTAATGATAACGCCGACGCCGGTATATAAATTATTAAACTAACCCGATGTTTACAATAACTACTTATTTCGTTTCTCTTTATATGATAAAAGGGCATCTATATGCTCATAAGGCGTGGTTGTGCTGCCCAAAGGGCGTGCCGTCGTGCCGTACATCCCATGGAAGTCCGAACCGCCCGTCATTAGCAGGTTGTGGTGCTTAGCGAATTCAAACAACCTGTTTTGATCCTCTTCGCTGTGGGAAGGATTCCAAACTTCAATTCCATCCAACCCAAGCTCAACAAGTTCCTCCATAGAACTTTCACTATTATATATAGGTGGGTGGGCTAGCACAGCAATGCCGCCCGAACTGTGTATAAGCTCAAGTACCTCATGGAAATCGGGATATTCCGGTTCGACCAGCGCTGTGCCTTGTCCTGGCGCAAACAATTGGTTGTACAACTCACCATAAATCGAATCGGCATAACCGGCGTCCATCAATGCATGCATAATATGCTGTTTAAAAA
>DHNF01000034.1:833-1235 GCA_002409375.1 Ruminococcaceae bacterium UBA5423 | reverse complement strand
ATGCATAATATGCTGTTTAAAAATATTTGTGCTTCCGGTAGCACACTTTACAATCAAATCAGGAGTAATAGGATAATAGCGCATCACTTTTCTTATCATCGTCATGGCTGCCTTTTTACGGCTATCGCCAACTTTTCGGCATAAGCCCTCAAGTCTGTCCGGAATATCACATTGATAGCACAAAAGGTGGACCTTGTTTCCCCGCTTTGTGTCTACAGCCGACAATTCCACACCGTGTATAACATTCACTTGTTGGCGTTTACCTATAATCACCGCGCGTGTTGAGCCTGCGGTTGCGTCATGGTCGGTAACCGAAATGGTTGAAAGCCCGCGGCGTTTAGCCAAGGATATAACTTCTTCAATCCCGACAGAACCGTCGGATATTTTTGTATGACAATGTAA
>DHNF01000034.1:294-695 GCA_002409375.1 Ruminococcaceae bacterium UBA5423 | reverse complement strand
GATATTTTTGTATGACAATGTAAATCGCCCGGCACTTTCACACCTCCTATTGTATAAGCCGAAAAATATAAAACCTTAAAGATCTGCACATAAAATGTAGGGATTTGCCATTTGTGCAGATAAAAGTATAGTAAATCTCTTGTTAATTGGCACAAAGGTTGTTCCCTACAATAAGTTTTCTTCCATATGTATTTCCGGGAATTACTATTATTATACACCGATATCGCTGGAAAGACAAGTCTATTTTGTTTTATACTGATTATTGGACATATCCGTAGGGGGCGCCGTCCCCGGCATTTTGCATCTTCTTAGACGGGGTGTTGATTGATTTTATATTCGAATTAATTTTTAATTGTTGACTATGCAACAAAATTTGCCGTTATACTGTTTCTTGTTAAAAA
>DHNF01000034.1:0-132 GCA_002409375.1 Ruminococcaceae bacterium UBA5423 | reverse complement strand
AGGGAGGAAGGCTGTCGCCTGCCGACCGACGACAACGTAGCTAAACGGAAAAAGTCCGGGAAGTATTCTATGTTTTTAATGAGAATCAGTATTAATAATTTCAAACGGAACGCTGAGGACAGCGTTCCCTAC
>DHNF01000057.1:9168-11025 GCA_002409375.1 Ruminococcaceae bacterium UBA5423 | reverse complement strand
CCGCAGCAATGCATTTGTAGGGAGCGCCGTCCCCGGCGCTCCGCTTTAAATATTTCATATAAATCGTGTAGGAGTGCACCTATGTGTGCACCCGAAAATGCACCTTGCAGAAACAACCGGAACGCTGAGGACAGCGTTCCCTACGGTTTCAAGGGATCTATTTTAATGCCTGCTAAATTATTAAATGGTTTTAGACGCATGCGACCAAATCAATATAAATCGGAACGCCGAGGGTGTACCGTAGGGCGGAATGCCCCCCATCTCGCCGTTTATGGCATTTCGCATGAGATTAAAAAACAAGCCTAACTACTGCCGGGCACAGATAATTAGGCTCGATAAGTATAGTGGGTGCTTGTGATAACTTATAATTCGCATATTGGCTTTTCGGGATCAATCGGCTCGCCGGTTAACGGTGTCGGGTCTATACCCTGTCTGCGGTAATAGTCCGCAATAGCAGCTTTTATCGACTGCTCTGCAAGCACCGAGCAGTGAATTTTATTCGGAGGCAGACCGTCAAGCGCCTCGACGACTGCTTTATTTGATAGTTTGAGTGCCTGCTCGACTGTTTTTCCCTTTATCATTTCGGTTGCAATAGAGCTTGTTGCAATCGCCGAACCACACCCGAATGTTTTAAATTTAACATCAACTATGCGGCCGTTTTTAACTTTAATGTACATTTTCATAATATCCCCGCATTTTGCGTTGCCAATCTCGCCTATTCCATCGGCATCAGGCATTTCGCCAACATTTCGTGGATTTGTGAAATGATCCATGACCTTTTCGCTGTAATATTGTGCCATTAAAAATCCTTCTTCCTGTTATTATGAATATTGCTCACCTTTAACGATTTTTTCCCAAAGGGGTGACATATCGCGTAGCTTATTGATAATTTTGGGAATTTCATTCAGCAAAATATCAATTTCTTCTTCAGTGTTATCTTCCGATAGCGTAAGCCGCAAGGAGCCGTGTGCGGTTGCATGATCAAGACCAATGGCAAGCAACACATGGCTTGGATCTAACGAGCCCGAGGTGCAGGCCGAGCCGGAAGATGCGCAAATGCCTTTTAAATCCAAGAGCAGTAAAAGGCTTTCGCCCTCGACACCCTCAAAGCTGATATTTACATTTCCAGGCAATCGGCTAACTGGATCACCGTTCAATCGGCAATGGTCAATGCTTTTTATTAACCCGTCAATCAAACGATCGCGCTTGGCAATCAGGTTTGATGTGACATGCTCCATATCTGAGCATGCAATCTTTAGTGCCTCGGCAAGCCCCACAACACCGGCAATATTCTCCGTTCCGGCTCGTCTGCCTCTTTCCTGTGAACCGCCCTCAATTAAATTCGGTAACCGCAGCCCCTTTCTCATTATCAGAGCGCCAACGCCCTTGGGTCCATGGAACTTATGAGCCGAAAGCGACAGCATGTCGATGTTCATGCCGGCAAAATCAATAGGGATATGTCCGACAGCCTGAACCGCATCGGTATGAAAAAGCACGCCTTTCTCACGGCATAGTGCGCCAATTTCGGGTATGGGCTGAATTGTGCCAATCTCGTTGTTTGCGAACATTATGGTGACAAGCGCCGTATCCGGCCGTATTGCCCGGCGCACATCTTCAACACGCACCAAGCCGTTATCATAGACAGGAAGCAGGGTAATATCGAACCCCAATTTTTTGAGAGCGTTCAATGTATGCAAAACTGCATGATGCTCAAACGCACTTGAAATTATATGCTTTTTGCCTTTTTTCTCCATGGCAGCAGCCGACATTCTTATTGCCCAGTTGTCCGCCTCACTGCCGCCCGATGTAAAAAAAACCTCGTCAGAACGGCAACCTAAAAACTTGGCTGTTGTATCC
>DHNF01000057.1:8073-9064 GCA_002409375.1 Ruminococcaceae bacterium UBA5423 | reverse complement strand
TAAAAACTTGGCTGTTGTATCCCGTGCATTGTCCACGGCCTGTCTGGCTGCTTGTCCAAAGCTGTATAAGGACGACGGGTTGCCATACTGATGTGTCAGATAAGGCATCATTTTGTCAAGAACTTCGGGTATTAAACGCGTTGTTGCTGCGTTATCAGCATATATAAAACGATCCATAAAATCACCTTCCAGTAATAATATATACCAATTTGGTGTACATTACAATAGGTAAATTGCAGATGTTTAAAGTGAAATATACATATATTTTAGTGATATTTATTATATGAACAAACCTTGGGTTTATGTTTGTTTAAATTTTTGTGTCGCTGCGACGGCAATTTCGTCACATCGTTCGTTTTCGGGATGTCCTTCGTGTCCACGCACCCAAATAAAGCTGGCTTTATGGATATCAAGCAGCATCAAAAGGCGTTCCCACAAATCTGCGTTAAGAGCAGGTTTGCCGTCTGATTTGCGCCAGCCTTTTTTCTGCCATGATCGAGCCCAGCCCTTTTTTATGGCATCGATAACATAGCGGGAATCACTCGTTATTACAACCTCACATGGTTCATTAAGCGCTTCTAAAGCTTCGATAACGGCGGTAAGCTCCATACGGTTGTTTGTGGTTTGAGGTGCGCCGCCCGAAAGCTCCTTGACGTGCTCTTTATAACGCAAAATTGCACCCCAACCTCCTGGACCGGGGTTGCCGGAACATGCTCCATCTGTAAATATTTCAATTTTTTTCATCTATAAACCACCTTGTTAACAAATCAACCTTTAGTGCGTTACTTTAGCATTATATCGTATTAAGCCTTGTTTCACAATAATTAACAGTTAGTTTTTTAATTTATAAGCCTAAATCGTTGCTCTAATGTCAATACTAAACACAAATACTATTCCGGCACAGATAATCGTTAGAAAAATAGCGGCTGCTGAGCGGGTATAATACTATTCTCACCAATTTTGTCTCCTTTTTAAACTGAGAATAGTATAA
>DHNF01000057.1:6548-7919 GCA_002409375.1 Ruminococcaceae bacterium UBA5423 | reverse complement strand
TTTTTAAACTGAGAATAGTATAAAAACTTCGAAGGGTGTGTTTCAAAAGTGAGAGCGGTGATTATGGCGGGCGGCGAGGGAACTCGACTGCGTCCTTTGACCTGTGATGTTCCAAAACCAATGGCGCGCCTTTTAGGGCGCCCGATTATGGAATATATTCTTGATTTGCTCGAATTGCATAAGTTTGATAAGGCAGCGGTAACGCTCAGATATCTTCCATCTGTCGTGTCGGATCATTTTGGAGAAAAATACCGGAATATCTCTTTACAATATGTGATTGAGGATCAGCCGATGGGTACCGCGGGCAGTGTAAAAGGAGCGGTACAGCAATTGGATAAAGAGAAAGATAACGATATTCTAATAATCAGTGGTGATGCACTTACCGATTTTGACTTAACATCGGCTATTGAGTTTCATAAAAAAAGTGGTGCTGCGGCAACTCTTGTAGTAACCCAGGTTGATGATCCGCGGGAATACGGACTTGTTCGTGCCGATGACAGCGGCCGCGTGCTTGGGTTTGTTGAAAAACCGGGCTGGGCCCAAGCCATAACCGATTCAGCGAATACCGGTATATATATATTGTCTGAGTCGGTGCTCTCATATATCCCTGAAAACACGGCGTTCGATTTTGCAAAGGATTTGTTTCCACTGATGCTTGAGCGCAACATTCCCCTGTATGCATATCAAGCGGATGGATACTGGTGCGATATCGGTAATATTGCAACATTTCTGTCCTGTCAGCGGGATTTGCTTGAAGGAAAGCTGCGCACTCTGCCTGCTCCTCAAGGCGGCATTCTTTGCCGTGAACAGCTTCAAAAAGGCGGTTATACTTTAGTGCCCCCGGTATATATAGGAAAAAGTGTAAGCGTAGGAGCGGGCGCTCAAATAGGGCCGTTTGCGGTATTAGACGATGGAAGCTGTGTTGGCAGCGGTGCCAAGGTGCGCAGTTCGGTGCTTCTTGAAAGCGCATACGCCGGTGACCGGGTGTCTCTGACGGGAGCGCTTTTGTGCCATGGGGCGTCGGTGCGGCGAGGCGCATCGTTGTTTGAGGGCTCGGTGATTGGTTCCGGCAGCATGGTTGGTGAATATGCGACAGTATTCCCCGACGTTCTAGTATGGCCAAACAAACAGGTCGAGAACAACCGAGTGCTTAGGGACAACCTAAAAGACGGCGGTGGCTTATCGGTGGTGTTTGACGATGCAGGCTTAACAGGCGAAACAGGCGTTGAACTGACGCCCGAGCTTTGTGCACGGGTTGGGGCTGCAGCAGGCAGCCTTTCAAAGGGTGAAAAGGTTGCAATAGGTTGCAGCCATGATATGGCGGCAGCCGTTCTCAAAATGGCACTCGCGTCGGGGGGACTTTCAACCGGC
>DHNF01000057.1:4382-6389 GCA_002409375.1 Ruminococcaceae bacterium UBA5423 | reverse complement strand
CTCGCGTCGGGTGCACTTTCAACCGGCAGTGCTGTTTGGGACTTTGGTGCGTCTATAGAGCCGCAGTTTGACTTTTTTGTAAATTTCAGTCGTATTAAAGCGGGAGTGTATGTAGGAGGAGGTCCTAAGGCGAGCATTCGTCTGACCAGTGCCGGAGGATTGCCCGCAACAAGAGGTGTTGAGCGTGATATTGAATCCCGGCTTTCAACCGGCAATTTTATACGTGCCGGGTGGGACAGCATACGCGAAGTCACTGATATGAGTGGTATGCGGCAGCTTTACCGCCAAGAGCTGGTAAGTATGGCCCCAATGGGGCTTTCGGGTGTTTCAGTAACTGTACGGGGTTCCGATTATGAACCGACAAAACTGCTTTCGTCGGTACTTGCCACATTGGGTTGTTCTCCAAACGGCGAATTGCGTTTGCACTTGGGGGGCAAGGGAAGACGACTTTCACTGTTTGAGCCCGAGTCCGGATATGTATGGCCTGAACAAGCCCTTGCACTGTCTTGCATGATTGAACTGGAAAATGGTAATGATATAGCACTTCCCTTTGATGCACCATTAGCAATCGAGCGTCTTGCCGAGCAATATGGGCGCCGTGTAATGCGTTACCTTAATTGCCCTGCCGACAATTGCGATGCCGGGGCCCGCAGCCTGGCTTCTAATCAGCTTTGGACAAGGGACGGACTTATGATGGCGATTAGGATTTTGTATTATATGCATCAAAGTAAAATGTCTCTTAAAGACATGCTCAAAAAGCTTCCGGAGTTTGCGATTGCAACTAAAACCGTTACTTGTTCGGTTAATCCCGGGCGTGTACTTCGTCAGATTTCACAACAAGGACAAAGCGAGGGAGGGGAGGGAACACGAATTCGCACCAAAAGCGGCAATTTGCTGGTGAGACCATCTAAAAGAGGACGCAGCCTTGTTATTACCGCTGAGGCTGCTGATACCGAAATTGCAGCCGAAATTTGCGGGGAGCTTGAGGAAAAGCTCGCTTCTGTTTTCCTTGACATTGAACGTGAAACAAAGTAATATTATCTAATAATGGTAATGGAAACTGCTGTTAATGGGCGGCAGGAACTGATGTGAACCCTATTCTTTTGAGTAAAAGAATGTTCACGACTGTGCAATTTAAAAATTGGCTCCATTAGCATGGGGCTGATTTTGTGCGTTGATAAATATTACGTACAAACAATGTGGGTTTGTTCGTGCTATTTGATTTGTGTAAAATGGGAATCAGCACGAAAAATTGAATGGAGGTTTATATGTGACAACCCAAGAAAAAAGAATAAGCGGGGCAAATGCTGGCCGTACTACACGCTCCGCTAACGCCACTTCGAACAAAGTGAGCAAATCCGCTGTTCAGAACCGTAGCTCTTTGGACGCCGAAAAGAGTGGTACAACACGGGCAAGACCGGAAAACGGTGAAAGCGGTACCAATGGCAGAACGACTAAAGGGGCTTCTAACGAGATCCGCAAGCCTCAAACTCGCAACCGTGGGCGGCAAAGGAAATCTCCCCCGGCCAAACCGGTGCGACTGACGGTTCTTGGCGGACTAAATGAGATTGGTAAAAATATCACAATGTTCGAATACGGTGACGATGTTTTTTTAATCGACTGCGGCATGGCTTTTCCCGATGACGAAATGCTGGGTGTCGATATTGTACTGCCCGACTATACGCATATCTTTAATAATCGTGACAGGATACGTGGTATTGTTTTAACACACGGACATGAAGATCATATCGGTGGACTGCCTTATTTATTAAAGAAAATTAATTTACCTCTTTACGGAACACGGCTGACGCTGGCACTTGTTGAACCCAAGCTTAAAGAGCACGGGCTTTTAAATAAATCCCAGCTTAATGTCGTAAAACCGGGCGATGTCATAACTTTCGGGGATGTGACCGTCGAGTTTATCAATGTTAACCACTCGATACCCGACGCCGTTGCCCTTGGCATAAAAACACCTCTTGGATATATTGTCCATACAGGCGATTTCAA
>DHNF01000057.1:3584-4263 GCA_002409375.1 Ruminococcaceae bacterium UBA5423 | reverse complement strand
TTGTCCATACAGGCGATTTCAAGATTGATTATACTCCGATAATTGGTGAAATGATTGATCTTCCGCGTTTTGCGACACTTGGCAACGAAGGTGTGCTTGCGTTGCTTGCAGACTCTACCAATTCCGAGCGTCCGGGATATACACCAAGCGAGCGTGTTGTCGGCGAAAGCTTTTCCAATCTATTTAGAAAAGCCGAAAAAAAGCGCATTATCATTGCAACCTTTTCAACCAACATCCATCGTATCCAGCAGATTTTTGACGCTGCTGTTGCCGATAAACGCAAGGTTGCGATTTCAGGTCGCAGCATGATAAATGTTGTGGGTATAGCAAACGAGCTTGGGTACCTTAATATTCCCGATGGGGTAATAATCGATATCGATACGCTAAACCGCTATCCTAAGGACAAGGTTATTTTAATCACCACCGGCAGTCAGGGAGAGCCCATGTCGGCTCTGTCGAGAATGGCTTTTTCCGACCATCGAAAAGTTGAGGTGGGGCCAGAAGATTATATCATAATATCAGCAACTCCCATTCCGGGAAATGAAAAGACGGTTACTAAAGTTATTAATGAGCTGATGAAGCGGGGCTGTGATGTAGTATTCGAAAAAATGTATGATGTGCATGTTTCGGGCCATGCTTGCGAGCAAGAGCTTAAAATAATTCAAGCATTGACGCGTCC
>DHNF01000057.1:0-3395 GCA_002409375.1 Ruminococcaceae bacterium UBA5423 | reverse complement strand
TATTCCGGTACACGGCGAGCATAAGCACATGAGAAAAAGTGTTCAAATTGCCCGTTCGATGGGAATGAGCGAAAACAACACGCTTGTTGCTGATATCGGTAAGGTAATTGAAATTACCGAAGAAAAGATGGAAATCGTGGGTACTGTGCCGGCAGGACGAATGCTGGTGGATGGGCTTGGCGTCGGCGATGTAGGCAGCATAGTGCTGCGCGACCGCAAGCATCTTGCAGAAGATGGGCTTATTGTTGTTGTTGCTGCAATTGACTCGGCATCGGGCGAAATGGTTTCAGGGCCGGATATTGTGTCCCGTGGATTTGTATATGTACGCGAATCTGAAAAGCTTATTGACGATGTCAAGAATCTTGCTCGTGAGGTTTTGGAAAGCTGTTGCCGAGAACGCTCATATGACTGGATGACGATAAAAACCAGAGTGCGCGATGAATTGTCTCATATGCTCTTTGCAAGAACCAAGCGCAATCCGATGATTCTTCCGGTTATAATGAATATCTGATTTCTCCTGTATATGCACTGTGCTGCCAGAGAAAAACGGTGGAGAATAGCTGGGTGTTCAATGCCGTTAAGTGCTATGCTTATATGTATACTTTTGATTTGCGTGGCGGAAGAAAGGTTTTGTTTATGAAAAAACGCAGATTTTGGGATGCCACGACATCGGTGGTTATTTTAGGTGCGGCTTTGCTGCTGTTTACCGGTGTGACATTTTTTTTGAACATTGCAGTATTCTTTATTCAGTTGTCGGTGACCGTTGCAGTTTTTGCGGTGGTTGGATGGCGGCTTATACATGCAAGGCGTGATATGCGCAGTATGTTGTCAGCTGTTGCCGATAGCCTGGATATGACTGCCAAAGCTTCGCTCGAAAAATCTCCGTTGCCGGTTATGGTTATTTCGGACAGCTCAGAGATTCTCTGGTACAGCAAAAAGTTTCAAAAAGAGATATTATATGATGGCGATACATTAGGCCTGCCGGTGTCATCAGTTGCCGGCGGGATTTCAATAGGCGAATTGAAATCCGGTGCTGCTGATGTTGACATAAAGGACAAGCGTTATACCGTTTATGTCAGCCAGCTTACAGAAACAGACGAAATATATTTATTATATTTCGTCGAAAATACGCGTTTAAAGAAAATTTCGGAGGAATACAAATTAAGCCGTCCCGCTGTTGTGTTGTTTTACATAGACAACATGGATGAATTGCTTCAAAACGCCCGTTCAAGCGAACGGGCGCAGATATCAAGCAGGGTTGAGTCAATGCTTGAGGATTGGGTTTCGTCGACAACAGGGGTTTTGCGTCGTTTTGCAAGTGACCGATTCATTCTTATTGTAGAGCACCGTCATTTGCAGCAAATGATAATTAATCGGTTTAATATTCTTGACAAAATTCGTAGTGTTCAGACTGACGCGAGCCAAAGTGTGACACTGTCTATAGGAGTCGGACAGGGAACTACACTGCGCGAGTCCGAACAGTATGCAAGACAAGCAATTGATATGGCTTTGGGTCGTGGCGGTGACCAGGCCGCAGTAAAAACCAAAGACGGCTATGATTTTTATGGGGGCGTTTCGCAAGGTATAGAACGGCGCACTAAAGTACGCACACGTGTAATTGCATCGGCATTGTCCGAACTGATAGCCGGCAGTGATAAAGTATTGGTGATGGGGCACCGTGCATCGGATCTGGACTGTTTGGGTGCATCAGTTGCAATTGCAATGTCAATACGAAATTTGGGCAAATATACTGGCGTCGTAGTTAACAAATCACAAACATTGGCACCCGAACTGATTGAACGGTATGCCGATTTAGGATACGGGGATATTTTTATAAAGCCAGAGGATGCGCATGCTCTAATGACGCAGAAAACGCTTTTGATAATAACAGATGTGCATATCCCCAAAATGCTTGAATGCGAGGATATTTATCGCTCGGCCAAATCCACGGTGGTTATCGACCATCACCGAAAAATGGTAGGACATATTGACGATGCCGTGATCTTTTATCATGAACCGTTTGCATCCTCCACATGCGAAATGGTGGCCGAGTTAGTTCAGTATTTAGAAGATGTAACGCTTACTCGCCTTGATGCTGAATCATTGCTGGCGGGCATTATGCTGGATACACGAAATTTTGTTTTTAACGCCGGCGTCCGGACTTTTGAGGCAGCAGCCTATCTTAGACGCGTCGGAGCAGACACCGTAGAGGTAAAACGCCTGTTTACGGGCAGCATGGGATTGTATAAAGAAAAGGCCGAAATTGTTGCAAACGCTGAAATCTATCATCAGGTTGCGATTGCACATAACAAATCAAACAGCGCCCCCCTAAGCCGCATAGCGGCATCGCAGGCTGCAGACGAGCTGCTTTATATTAAGGGCGTTGAGGCATCATTTGTAATTTACAAAGATGGGACATCGGTCAGCATATCTGCTCGTTCAATGGGCAGCTTTAATGTGCAGCTTGTTATGGAAGCAATGGGTGGCGGAGGTCATCTGACAATGGCGGGCACACAGCTTACCGGTACCACATCGGAGCAGGCAGTCACAATGCTAAGAAAGGCGATTGATACATATCTTAATGAAAGAGAGCATGCTCGGTAGGCGGCTTAGCTTTGGTGACGGATTTCAAAAAGCCGTACGGCAGAATATTATCAAGTGAAAGGATGTTTTGACATGAAAGTTATTTTATCGAAAGATGTAAAGGGCAAGGGAAAAAAAGGCGAGCTTGTTAATGTGTCGGACGGATATGCACGCAATTATTTACTGCCGCGGGGATTAGCTGTAGAAGCTGATGCAGCTGCAATGAACGAGCTTAAAAACCGTGAACAGGCAGAAGCTTTTCATGAGGAACAACAACAAAAGAAAGCGCGTGATATTGCTGTTAAGATTGATGGCAAAAAGCTCGAAATAATGGCAAAGGGCGGTCAAAGTGGTCGGCTTTTCGGTTCGGTTACGACAAAAGAGGTTGCCTCAGAGCTTAAAAAGCAGTATCATGTAAATGTAGACAGGCGCAAGATTGAAATGCAGGATATAAAGGCCTTTGGCTCGTACGAAGCCGAAATTAAACTGGGATACAATATTAGTGCAAAGGTTACCGTAATTGTTTGTGAATAACGCTGGGGCAGGAAAGGATAGAATGTTATGCCAACGGCTTTAAAACCGGATTATATTAACATACGCGATAATGCAGATGGCAGTTATCGCGACGGAATAAATCTGCCGTACAGTCTTGAGGCGGAACAAGCGGTTTTAGGGTCGGTTCTCCTTGACCCCAACTGCATTAATGATATAGCCGATATGCTGCGGGTAGAGCATTTTTATATGCCCGAGCATCAGGCAATATACCGTGTGATGTCTGTTAAAATGATGGAATCACGGGTTATTGATTTTGT
>DHNF01000021.1:2504-2667 GCA_002409375.1 Ruminococcaceae bacterium UBA5423 | reverse complement strand
TACCAACTGAGCTATGCCCCTATGTAAAATTATAGTTGAATCCAGTTGTACCATCATATTAAAGCTACAATATGTTAATCGGTTTTAAAACAAATGAAGATGCAAGTCGGGAGCCACAGACTCCAGACTTGCTCTTTTTGTTGGTGGGCCTTCAGGGACTCGA
>DHNF01000021.1:815-2363 GCA_002409375.1 Ruminococcaceae bacterium UBA5423 | reverse complement strand
TGGGCCTTCAGGGACTCGAACCCCGGACCAACCGGTTATGAGCCGGTTGCTCTAACCAACTGAGCTAAAGGCCCGCATATGCGCGGCGGCACGAATGATATTTTATCATAAATCATGATAATGTCAAGCATTTATTAAATAAAAGTTGCAACAAATAATTGCAAGTAAATTTGCTTTTGTTAATACATTATAATAGTTGTAAAAGTTTATAAAATCTTTAAAAATATGTGATTGTTTTAATTTTTAAAATCTGTATGATATAAGTATAAATTCTAATTTGAATATACTACATCGTTAAAAAAGAAAGGTAGGGCGTTATGGAAAAGCTTAGAATTGGAGTTGTAGGGTGCGGTGGCATAGCAAACGGCAAGCATATGCCGTCACTGAAAAGCCAGTCACATCGTGCCGAAATGGTGGCGTTTTGCGACTTGATTGTCGACCGTGCCGAAAAGGCAGCCAAAGAATACGGCACCGAAAATGCAAAGGTTTATACCGACTACCGTAAGCTTTTGGAGGACAAGAGCATTGATGTGGTGCATGTTTGCACACCAAATCGCAGTCACAGTGAGATTACTGTTGCCGCACTTGAGGCAGGCAAGCACGTCATGTGTGAAAAACCCATGGCAAAGACGGCGGCCGATGCAAAATTGATGCTTGACGCTGCTAAGCGTACCGGCAAAAAGCTGTCTGTCGGATATCAAAACCGCTATCGTCCGGACAGTATGTTGCTTAAACGCTATATTGACCGCGGAGATTTGGGCGAAATCTATTATGGAAAAGCTCATGCTATTCGTCGGCGTGCAGTTCCAACCTGGGGTGTTTTTTTGAACGAATACGAGCAGGGTGGAGGTCCGCTTATTGATATAGGTACGCATGCACTTGATTTGACGCTTTGGATGATGAACAATTACAAGCCAAAGGCGGTTTTAGGAAAGGCATTTAAAAAGCTTGGCAATCAGACCGAAACTGCCAATGCATGGGGCGACTGGGATCCAAAAGAGTTTACAGTTGAGGATTCGGCATTCGGTTTAATTATTATGGAGGATGGCTCTACAATATCGTTGGAGTCAAGCTGGGCCCTTAATACGCTTGAGGTTGATGAGGCAAAAACAACACTGTGCGGTACTTTGGGCGGGGCAGACATGAAAGATGGGCTTAGAATTAACAAGGTTGATTTAAATACCCAGACAACTATAATACCAAATCTCTCTGCTGGGGGCGTAGCTTTTTATGAAGGCGGCAAAAAGCTGAATGCTTCAGAACTGGAGGCTGCAATGTGGCTTGACAGTATAACAAATGATACAGATCCATTAGTACTTCCTGAACAGGCCTTTGTGGTGACGCAGTTATTAGAAGCAATCTACACATCGTCCAATACTGGCAAGGCAGTATATTTTTAAGTTTATAAAGGAAAAACTCCGTGGCAATACGTCACGGAGTTTTTTAGTCTTTTTTATCTTTGTCATCACCGGGATTTTGCTTTGGTTTTGTTTTACGCAATATCAAATCACACAGCAATGCCGAAACTACGCCTCCCGCAAATACAAC
>DHNF01000021.1:0-648 GCA_002409375.1 Ruminococcaceae bacterium UBA5423 | reverse complement strand
GCAAATACAACCGGAGCGATTTCAAGCGCACCCTGATAATAGCTTACACTAAGGAGGTAGTTGGTTGTATAGGGTGATAGCAAATAAATTACACCAGCAAACACGTATAACACGACTGTGAATTGGATTGTGCCGTGGAGTATATCTCGTGAATACTTATGTAATGATTTAAGCTGTTTTAAGGTGTCTATTATTTTCTTTACCGTCTTCAATTCTAATCTCCAATCCATTTTACAGTCCATGACAGATGCTGGTATTTCGTTAAATGTCTAACTGTATCATTGTGTTTATGCTATAATAGTAGTGAGAGGGGGTAAGGGCAATTTGACTATTTGACTTAAAGTCGCCAGGTCATTCGAGACAAGTATATCATCTTTGCTTGTGTCAGAGCAATGCAAAATTATTTCCAAAAAAATTGGGGGAACTGGTTATGAATGTTGGCGTTTCCACAGCGAATCTTTATCCTATGCGAACAGAGGACGCATTGAACAGACTGTTGGATGCGGGCTTCAAGACGGTTGAGATTTTTTTGAACACAGAATCAGAAGCCAATCCTGATTTTGCACTTCAATTGCGCCGATGTGCGGACGCTTGTGGGGCGCGCATAGCAGCTCTGCATTCATATAATGCTGTAAGTGAATCTTTTAT
>DHNF01000177.1 GCA_002409375.1 Ruminococcaceae bacterium UBA5423 | reverse complement strand
ATGCACTCTTTTTTGCATAGGATAGGTTTGCAGGCGCGTGTTACTTGCAGGCTCTGATTCTGCTTGCGGGTTTTTTGGGGCTGCAGTTGCCCCGTCACGCTCTCTCCAAAGCGAAAGGGTGCATGTTATGTCGAGACTGATTATTGAAGGCAACCATAGATTGAACGGCGCTGTAAATATACACGGTGCAAAGAACAGTGCGCTCCCGGTACTGGCTGCAACTCTTCTGGCAAGAGGTAAAAGTGAGATACATAATTGTCCAATGCTCACCGATGTAGCTGCCTCGGTGCGTATACTAAGATATTTGGGATGCTCGGTCAGCCGTTCCGACGGTTGTATTACAGTTGATTCAATCGGACTTAATCGCAGTGATATACCGGATGATCTCATGCGGGAAATGCGTTCGTCAATTGTTTTTTTGGGTGCAATTGCCGCACGTACGGGAGAAGCGCATATTTCATTTCCGGGTGGCTGTGAGCTTGGTACGCGTCCGATTGATTTGCATTTATCAGCGCTGCGTCAGTTAGGAATGGAAATATTGGAGGAGCGCGGACGCCTTGAGTGCCGTGTTCCCGGAAGACTTAAAGGAGCAACTATTGCACTGTCTTTTCCAAGTGTCGGGGCAACCGAAAATATATTATTGGCATCTGTCACAGCCAAGGGGACGACTTCAATTTTAAATGCCGCGCGGGAACCTGAAATAACCGACCTATGCAATTATTTGACGCGCTGTGGTGCGCGCATTGCAGGAGCGGGAGAAAGTGCTATAACCATAGAGGGTGTTGATGCATTATATGGCTGTTCACACTCAGTTATTCCCGACCGGATTGAAACTGCAACTTATATGGCTGCAGCAGCAATTACCGGCAGTTCGCTTGAGCTAAAAAACATTTGTCCCGAGCATATAGCGACCGTAATTCCTACCTTTGAGGAAGCAGGCTGCCGTATTGATTGCAAAAAAAACGAGCTGTTAATCAAAGCCCCGCAGCGCCTTCGTCGCGTTCGCTCTATACGCACCATGCCCTATCCCGGGTTTCCGACAGATGCGCAGGCTCCCACAATGGCCATGATAAGTGTTGCCGACGGTACCAGCGTTTTTGTAGAAAATATTTTTGAAAGCCGGTTTAAGCATGCAAGTGAGTTTATGCGGCTGGGAGCAAAAATAAAAATTGAAGGAAGAGTGGCAATTGTCGAGGGAGTGTCCCGCCTTTCCGGAGCACAGGTTAAATGCACCGACCTTAGGGGAGGTGCAGCTTTGGTGATTGCAGGTCTTGCAGCAGAAGGTACAACCGAGATATTAGAGCTGCATCATATTGACCGCGGATATGAAAATCTTGAACATAATCTGCGCAATACGGGCGCGGTGATACAGCGCCTGGACTGAGGATATAAAAATAAAAGCAAAACGGCGCGATGTTCTCATCGCGCCGTTTTACGAATTTGCAGAAATAATATACATATAAATTTACATCATCACAGGTGCGGCGGGATGGGGGCATCCCGCCCTACGGATTATCCAACAGTATTTATTCAGGAAATCGGTCAAATTGTATTGATTTTATGGATTTATTACAACAACCAAATCATGTAGGGAACGCCGTCCCCGGCGTTCCGTTTTATAAATTTGCACAGACAATACATATATAAATTTACATCATTTCAGGTGCGGCGCGATGTTCTCATCGCGCCCTACGCAGTCTCCGGTGTTTTGCAAACCTGCCTAATACGCATTTTGCAGCTTTGCTGCCATTACAGTATTTTTTAATAACATTGCAATCGTCATGGGGCCAACACCGCCCGGTACAGGCGTTATGTAACCTGCGACCTCTTTCACAGCCTCGGTGTCAACATCTCCGCAAAGCTTACTGTTTTGATCACGGTTCATGCCGACATCAACGACAACGGCGCCCGGTTTTATCATGTCTTTTGTTACAAATTTTGCGCGTCCTACCGCTGCCACAAGTATATCTGCCTTTTCGCATATTTCTTTAAGGTTGCGAGTTTTTGAATGGCATACTGTTACAGTGCCGTTTTCGTGCATCAGAAGCATAGCCATGGGTTTTCCGACGATATTGCTGCGTCCTATAACTACACAATTTTTGCCCTCTATTGGGGTGCCTGTGCTGTGAATTAATTCCATAACTCCGGCGGGAGTGCATGGCACGAAGCTATAGTCTCCGATCATTATATGTCCGACATTAGCGGCATGAAAAGCATCCACATCCTTGTTAGGGGAAATTGCGGCTATAACCGCCCTGTCATCAATATGTGAGGGCAGAGGAAGTTGGCACAAAATACCGTTTATATCGCTGCGGTTGTTTAAGCTTGCAATCGTTGCCAAAAGCTGGTCCTGAGGTGTATCCTTGGGCAGTGCTATTTCCTCAGAATATATGCCCGCCTGGGCACAAGCTTTTTTCTTGTTGTTGACATATACGCGGGAGGCCGGATCATCTCCTACAATGATGACCGCAAGCCCCGGAGCAATGCCTTTATCTTTAAGGCTTGCAACTTCGTCCTTGATTTGTGAGCGTATACGCATTGCAGTTGCTTTACCGTCTATGATTATTGCCATTTTATGTCTCCTTATTTTTCGTCATTGTCGCTTTGAGAATTAGTTGTGAGGTTTTCGTCATCAACGCTTGTGTTGTCATTTTCAATAGATATTTCTTCGTCGGCAACAACATTATCCGCATTGAGCGTTTTTTCACTTTCGTTAGCAGTGTTTTCTTCACAGGCTTCAGCATCGGACACTTCGTTATTAATATTGTCATCGGCCATTTCTTCGTCAGTTTCCTCATAGGAGGATTCATCTAATGCTTCAACTGTTTCGCCATCGACCACGGGTTCTTCAAACAGATCGACCGGCAGCGAATTGTGACGGGCACGCAGCACGAAAAACAGTGCAGCTCCGCCCAAGACGGAAAGCGCGGCAACAATTTGTGATACACGCATTGTGCCCAGCATCAGGCTGTCGGTGCGCAGACCTTCTATCATAAAGCGCCCGAGTCCGTACCACATAACATACATTGAGAAAATTTGGCCTTTAAATTTATAGGCTTTTTTTGACACAAAATGTAAAATTAAAAAACCAATTAGGCACCAAAGTGATTCATACAAAAATGTCGGGTGAACAGGTAATGAACCATCGTACCCCGTTCCGTTATAGCCTTCCTGCTGAATAATCGAGCCGGTCATGCCCCATGGCAGCGTTGTATTGCCGCCAAAGGCCTCTTGGTTAAAAAAGTTGCCCCATCGTCCTATGCCCTGTCCGATTAAAAATCCTACAGAAGCAATATCAAACATTGCAAGGGTATTTACTTTGCGCACACGGCACATCCAGATTGCCGTTGCAAATGCGAACAAAATGCCGCCGTAAATTGCAAGTCCGCCTTCCCAAACCTGAAATATGCGGTAGGGTTTTTCAAAATAATAAGATATGTCCGACGAAAACAATACGTAATAAAGACGGGCGCCAACAAATGCAAGCAACGCAGACACAAGCGTGACATCAATCATCCTGTCGGGGTCAATTTCGAAATGTTTTGCCCGCCGCAGTGCATAGATTACTGCAAGCATAAAACCTACGGCAATAAGTAAACCATACCATCTTAGGGCGAAGTCAATGCCAAAAAGCCTGAATTGTACAATGATGTCGGAAATGTCGAACTTGAGATTAAGCGCGGGGAATGAAACAAAATCATTCATGCTTTGGTCAACATCCTTTCATATGTAAATTTAATGTTTAATAAAACGGGAGACAAAAGGACAGTCTCCCGTTTGTCTGCAATTATAGACCGGATGGTGAAATTATTGACAGCGATGCCTGGTTTTCACCAAAGCAGGTGTCCAGCAGTTTTAATACTGCTTGTCGAGATAAAGATGCCGCTGCTTCTACTGCCGAAAAAGGTTGCCTGCCGGCAAAATAGTCATTCATTAAACTGTCTGATACATTGTCAACATCGTTAAGCGAGGCAACTTGTCTACCGTATAAAGCGTTGCGGGCGGACTCAAAAGCATCCTCGGAAATACCGTCCGCACGCAAACGCGCAATTTCATCACTTATCGAAGATGCGACAGCGTCGGGGTTTGCTGATTCGCCTCCAAACATCCATACACCGTAACCGGGACCGTCAAAATAATCAAAGCTAAAGGACGAATTAATTAATCCCTGATTCATTAATTGGTTGTATAACTGTGAGGATCGACCGGCCATTACCTCGAGCAGTACACCTGCAGCGGCAAGCTGTTCGGGCGTACGATAGGATATACCTTCTGGTAAATAATCTTTGTAGCCATAATAAAACAGTGGTGAGGAAACCGGCATTTTCTGTTCTATACGCGGCTTGACCACCTCTGCCGGTTCATCAATTGCAGCGCGTTTTGCACCGCGATTAACGGCTTTTTTAAGTGTTTTGTCAGCAACCGCCAAAACCTGTTCAGGCGTGACATTGCCCGACACCACGAGAACCATGTTATAAAGAGTATAAAAGGTGTTATAACAGCCATACAACAGCTCGGGTGTAATTTGCCCGATTGAATCAATTGTGCCGGCTATGTCAGTCTTTACAGGGTGTTTGTGGTAGAGTGAACGCAACAAATTAAACAGCACGCGGCGCGAGGGTGAATCCTCACCCATGCGGATTTCTTGACCGATTATTCCCTGTTCCTTGCGTACTGTCTGCTCGGTGAAATAAGGTGTTTGGACAAAGTCAAGAAGAATATTAAGTGATTCTTCAAATTTGTCGGTGCAGCTAAATAAATATGCAGTGCGGTCAAAACTTGTATAAGCGTTTGCCGATGCACCGGTTTTTGCATAGCGTGCAAATGCATTGCTGTCCTCGTTTTCAAATAACTTGTGTTCAAGGAAATGAGCAATGCCGGCAGGCAACTCGGTGGGTTTTTCGTCATCGTCGGTTAAAAACGATGTATCTATAGAACCGTAACGCGTTCCGAACATGGCATAGGTTGAGCGATAGCCCTTTTTAGGACAAACAAATATTGTAAGACCGGTTGGGTGAACCATTTTATAACAACACTCACCGGTATGGCGTTCGCATATTTCCTGCCACGTGCTATTACTGTCCGGCATGTTCACCCTCCTTTCCGGCAAGCATGTAGACAGCTTCCAAGTTGATACTGCGTGCAGCATTGACAATTCTTTCCCGTGTCACGCTGTTAAGATCGTCTGCTGCCTGCGTTGGTGTGGAAACATTTTTGTCAAGACTTTGACCGATATACCATGCAGCCAAAGAGGATTGCTGATCTTCGATGGACCTGAATTGATTTCCAAGACCGGTGCGAGCCGATTCGACATCTGTATCAGTAAAGTCGCCGCGGCACACTGCGTCATATTGCTTAATTATTTGTTCCCGTGCTTGTTTTGCATTTTGCTCGTCAACGCCACTGTCAATCAAAAGAACGCGACCCAATCTGTCGTAAGACGAAGAGCAGTAATAACATAAGCCCAGCTTTTCGCGCACATTTTTAAATAAAAGCGAATGAGGAGTTCCCCCCAACAGTGCATTCATAAGCCGCATTGCAGCAATATCGCCAGACTCTTCATATGCCTTAAAACCCAAAACTAATTTTGCTTGGTAAACATCAAGCCTTTCGGCAACCTCGCTAATATTGCGCTTGTTATTTCGAATTTCGGAAGTAATTAAAGAAACCGGATCACGGTCCTTTGCCGATAAAAAACTTTTACCCAAGGCGTCGGCAATATTACCACGGTTTGTTGCCTGATAAACAATACGCACCTGTGCGTGATTCAGTATGTGTTTCCAAGCGCTTGTCACATTTACGGGTGTCAATGCGCCAACACCTTCAATGGTGCCGTAGCGATTAACAGCATAACCCTCTCCCTCGCATAAAACCTGTTCACAACGGTGGCGAGAATACATTCGCTTATCATTAATTTCGGATTGAATAAGCTCAATAAGACAGCGTTTTTCAAGCTCAGTATTGTCATCTTTAAACAGACCATCTTTTAAAGCCGGTTCAAAAATCATTGAACGCACCAGTTCTGCACATTGCAGTGTAATAGCCTCATGATTTAGCGAAAAACGGTCATCTATTGATACTGCTGTGAGCACAAGAGCCTGATTACTTCCGATACGAACTACATCAGCCAGTATACGCGCACCGTACAGCTGATTTAGGCGATGCTGCAGCGCAGAAAAGTCAGGGTAGGCAGCACAGGTTCTACGCAGCAAATAGGGCAATATCGCATATAAGGATGCGGTTTGTTCTTGCAGGGGAAGCAGCAGTGCAACTGTTAACTGAGCTGTTTTAAACCTGTCATCCGTGATGCCCAAAAACTCGACACCCTCGGCAAGCGGATGGCGTACAGGCTGCAATCATATCAACTCCTTTAGTAACATTTTCACTTTTTTAATCTAAACCGAATAAAAGCATTATACCAAAATTTGCTTGTAATGAAAAGTGTAATTTAAAAAGTAATTTTAAAACTCATATCATGCCGGTGGGGGAACAGTAACTATAACTTTATTCGGTGTTCCATGGAGTGGCACATAGCCTGCCGGTACTCCATTTACACTTAATTCAGGTGAACCGCGCCGAATAGTAATTTCCAAAGGAGTGTTGCCAAGTGTTATCGAAACTTGACACTCGTTCCACTCTGATGGCAGATTCGGGCTTAAATACAGTTTGTCACTGCGAGGCCGCAGACCGATAAGATGGCGTAATACGGCAGTATAAAACCATCCTGCCGATCCGGTATACTGTGTCCAGCCTGCACGACCGGGGCACTCGGGATGCGAATACACATCACCGGCAAGGGCATACGGTTCCCCTTTGTATTTCTCACCAAGACTGTCTTTATATTTGTGAGCTGTGCTTATGATTCGCAGCAAATCAACTGCATCATCGGCCCGTCCCGATTTGAACAAAGCAATTACAAGCCAAGCAGCCGCATGCGTATACTGACCTCCGTTTTCTCGAAGGCCGGGAGGATATGCAGTAATATAGCCCACAGGTCTTTGACGACGATCATCGAGCCTCTCTTCGGCATGGGAGCGGGCAAACGGGGGAGCCAGCACCTTAATTACGCCGTTCTCTCTGTCAACTAACTTGTCAAGTGCAGTATCCAGTGCGACAGATGTCCTTTCATATGGTAACCCGCTCAGCACCGAAAAGCTTTGAGGCAGGCTGTCAATTTCTCCGTCACCGCTGTCGGGAGCTCCCAACGGTGTTCCGTCGTCGAAAAATGCGCGCAGGTATCTGTCGCCGGAAAAACAGGCGTCAGCAGCACTTCGGTATTCGGCAGCTAATTTGCGGTATTCAGCGGCACGATTTTCTTCTCCCTTGTATTCACATATTGGTGCGAATTTATCAAGTACAATAGAAAGAAACATTGCCAACCAGACACTTTCGCCACGCCCTTTTGCTCCAATAAGGTTAAATCCGTCATTCCAGTCTCCCGAGCCGATTAAAGGCAGCCCATGCTCGCCGTGGGTGCTGGCTTTGTCAAGCGCACGGATGCAGTGTTCATATAGGGAGCTGGTATATTTTGATTTTTCCGGCTTAAAGTATTTTTCGCTTTCTTCGGGGGCGAGCGGTTCGCCGACTAACCACTCCACTTGTTCATCAAGCACACTTTTGTCACCCGTGAAATCAACATATTCGGCTGTTACATAGGCAAGCCATACCAAGTCATCAGAACAACGTGTACGCACTCCCTGGAACATGCCGGGCAAATCATACCACCAGTGGAACACATCGCCTTCCTCGAATTGCACCGTTGCACAGCGTATAAGCTGTTTTCGTGTGATTGAAGGGTCGAACCATAGTGTTGCAAGGGAATCCTGAAGCTGATCGCGGTATCCCCACGCTCCGCCGTTTTGATAAAAACCTGTGCGTGCATAGATTCTGCAGATAGCAGCTTGCCACGGTATCCAGCGTGATACCATTGTATTAAGCAGCTTATCGGGTGTGCGGATACGGGGAAATTGCATTGATAACGCCGGAGTCTTTACTGAGTTTTCAATGAATTGGGCTATTAGGTTTTTGTTTTGCGCTGTATTTTGTTCTTCTGCAAATCCCAGCACAAATGTTATGGTTTCATTTTGCTTTGGTGGCAGTTTTTTTCGTATTATGACAGAGGCACATGGGTCGGGCAGGGGAGACAGTGTGCCGCCGCCCCATGAACCGGATAAAAAACTTCCTCGGTCGCAATCGCAGTTGTCGGCGCCGCCCACGGCAGTCAAAATTGCACTGCCGTGAACAGTTGCAAATGGGTTTCGCAACACAAGTGCGCCGTTTTCCCATTGTGCCACGGTATGACGGGCATTGCGGCGGTTGACGCCAAGAACCGGTTCGGTGTAATAGGCGGCCTGTATTTCCATAGGCTCATCTCCTGTATTTCTAACAGACAGTTCAACCGTTTTCCATAATCCTGTCGATGGTATTCGCACGGTAACGCTTGTGTTGAGCATGCCGCATTTCCCGTCATAGCGAGCATACCCGTCGCCATATTCGGGGGTGGAGCCCCAAACGGTGTCGTATATGGTGCCGCCCACACGCACAAGCAGCATTTCGCCGCGATTGTCCGATGCAGTGTCGTTAATCCACGGAGTAAGCTTGTTTTCGCGTGAATTAATTGCCCACGTAAATCCCAATGCCTTGTCGGAAACTAATGTGCCAAATTTTTCGTTAGCTATTACATGACACCACGGCAAACTTGGAACATCGGTAATTATAAATTTATCATCACTGAACAAGCCGCCCTTAATTGCAATATCCTCACTTGTTTTTTCGTGCCGATTTACCGGCTCGGCTTTGAGTATTGCGGCGGCGCTGTAATCAGCCGGAAGAATGCCTGCCCGCTTTAAATCCCTTGCGCAGTTATGAGCACAAACGGCTGCAAGAAAATCCAGTGTCTGCTCACCATGGGTGATTAAGTTAACCGGGTGTATGCCGCCTCGTTTTCCGAGAACATCAACGCAATTAGCATTTCGCGCGGCTTCTCGCAGCGCTTCTAAAACCGGGGCGTCGTACTCCCCGCCTTCGCGGTAGGCAATTGCCACTTCTGCTATAACACCGCCCAGTCTTAGCGAGCGATGCAGTCTCATATAAGGCTCGGCACGTGAAGCGTCTGCCGCGTTGTGTATCTCAATTAGCAACAATGGGAAATCTCCCGATATTCCCAGTTTCCACAATTCCTGAAGTCCGTGGGTGTTATTCCTTGCGGCAGTTGCCCATTCACGCGATATACGCGGCGGATAAAATAAATCGGGTAAAATTTGTGCCGCAAGCTCGGCCTCGACTCCACCAAACGGCGACAATGCAGAGACATCATTTGAAAGCATACCCTCGCGCCGCACCTCAATAAGCCTGTTAGCTGCAGCTGCCATGGTAGGAGCGGCAGTCAATACTAACGTTATTGATTTTTGAGAATGAGCAGGTAACTCGATTGGTACGCGTATTGCAACGGCACAATCTGGTATACCCTGTCCCCTTGAGGAAAACGGCTTATTCACTGCGCCGATGATTGAAGTCACACCAAGTGGACGCTCAAGCAGCAATTCACGGTGCGGTTCGTATTCAAATTCTCGGCTGTCAAGCAGTCCGGCGGCAAGACAGGCTGGGGGTTCTCCGAGCCGCTGTCTGCGTGATATAAACAATGCCTGCATGGCATCGTCTTTGCGTGCAGATAAAAATATGCGTGAAAATGCCGGATGTGCAAGTGCATCCTCCCTACGTGCAAGTGTTGGCTCAAAATATAAAAGTACGGTAGCTGACATTCTGCGGTTAGAATGGTTTTTGAGCACCACCTGCCGCTGTTCGCAAGGCAGCCTGGGATGCACCATTGCTCTCATGCCGGCTTCGATATGCCCGTGCTCTGCGGTGAAAATTGCAGCACCAGTATCAAATTCCGCATAACGCTTTGTTGTACCAATCGCACTTTTGCGCTTTTGCTTATTTTGCCGTCCGCTTTGCTCGGTGGAGGGCTTGGCATAGTCCGGTGCCTCGGTAATCGAAAATGCGCCCTCTCCTGCATCTACAACAGCAAAAACACCTTGAGGATTGCGAAGCAAATCCTCGCTATAGCGGTGGATGTCCAACCCGTGGGAGGTTGATATGCCTGCACCCGTGTCGGTTATTGCAAGCTGCCATTCGGCACCCGACAGCAAATACATTCGCGGTGTTCTCGGGTTGATGTGACGTATTTCCTCTGTCATCGGCCGTGTACGACCTGGCACCTCAGGAACATTATTTTCACGAATAGGCTCAAATACAGTTCCGGCTGACGGAGCTTTTTCATGGCACAGCTCGACAGCGCGTGACATATCGTCATCCCGTAAAAAGCGCTTGACAAACAGGTCATCCATAACGGCGTTAGCACAGGAAATAAGGCTCATGCCGATATGGTGTGCCATATAGCTGCGCACAATAGAATATCCGCCGCGCGCAGTTCGTCCTTGTGTGAAATCTGCGGCTTCATAAAAGCCCCAGGCTCCCGTCATTCCAATGCGTTCGAGTCGTGCGAGGTTGCGCAGAGAGGAGCCGTGGTCAGTAGACAGTGTTAAAAAGCTTGAATATGGGGATATTACAAGCTCGGCTCCCAATCCGTGCTTGAGAGCAAGTCGGGGGACTCCGTGTGCCTTGTACTGATAATTCAAATTGCTGTCAAATGCATAAAATCCGCTTTCACTAATACCCCACGGAACTCCGCGTGGAGGGCGTTTGCGCTGACAGTTTAGACAAAACCTTAATGCTTCATAACTCATTGTTCCCTCTACCGACGGTAGCATCAAGCGGGGCATAAAATATTCGAACATAGAACCTGTCCAGGATACAGGTCCGATTGCATTGCCCGATTTTGTAAGGGTGCGTCCGAGTGCTCCCCAATGCTTTTTAGGGACATCGCGCATTGCAATAGCATAATAGCCGGACATGCGGCTTTCACTCATTAAAAGATCATAATATGATGTGCTAAGCTTGCCGCTGTCGGGGTCAAGTCCGATATGGAACAACAGACGATCTTTGTCAAACATCGGCGTTAGGTCTGTTGCTTGCTGAAGTTTTTTTGCTCGTGCTGCTACTGCTTTTGCACGAGGGCCGTCAATCTCGGCAAGGGATTGACGCAAAGCAACAAAGCAGCATGCAAGGTTGCCGCTGTCGACTGTCGAAACATATCTCGGTGACAGAGGTTTTAATGTGCGCGTGTCATACCAGTTAAGCAAATTGCCATTCCATTTTTCCATTTTTTCTATTGTGGTCAGTGTGTGTTCAATACGCGTGAGCATTCCCTCGGTATCCAAAAACCCAAAATCATGTGCCGCTGCAACACTTAACAGAAAAAGCCCAATATTGGTCGGGGATGTGCGGTGGGCTACGCGCCATACCGGTGACTCCTGCACATTGTCGGGCGGAAGATAATTATTATCGACCGTACATTGTTCTTCATAATACCGCCACATTGCCGATGCATAGGATTCGATTTGCTCTTTTTGCTCGTGGGACAGCGATGCTGTACGAAAAGGTGCGCTCAATCGCCTGGAATATACAGCCAACGGAATGAGCAATGCAAACAAAATGCCTCCCAGTCTTGCAAAATCTGTACCATGGTATATGAGAAATGCAGAGATTATAAGTGTCGGCCACAACCGGCGAAATGAGGCGGCGAAACCTCCTTGGTGTTTGTCAGATTGTGCTGCAGTAGTCCATTCGAGCATACGGCGGCGTGTTATAAGTCGAGCGACTGCCCTTAGAGCAGCGCCCAGTGTTGTCAATGCCGTAGCAGGCAGCATGATTATCGTAAACCACGCCTGCGTCAGTGCGCTTAATGCACGGGGCATAACGCGTGAATAATATTTGCAGCCGAGTGTCATCCAGCCCCCGTGTACTAATGAAAGAAAAGCTGTCATCAGGTTGCCTGAAATGGGCGAAATAAGTCCGGTAAGAGCAAGAAGAATACCAGTCCAACCGCGAAATTGCGTTGATAATATAATCAATGTCAATGCCGCAGGCGGAGTCAGTGATCGTCGCAGATTATCAATGAGTTTCCAGCGGTCAAGACGCGAAAGATTTAATCGGCGCCCAAATGCAAAGGGCATATTTTGCCAATCACCGCGAACCCAACGGTGCAGCCTATTTAACCAACTGGTTATAGAAGCAGGATACCCATCTGTCATTTCAACATCCGATACTAATCCTGTGCGCATAAGGCAGCCTTCGAGTATATCGTGACTGAGAATTTGCTCTGATGGAAAATTAGCCGAATCAATTACACCAAAAGCTTCAATATCGATAAGACCTTTTCCGGCAAAAATAGCAGACGAAAACAAGTCCATATACAAATCGCCAACCGGCATATCATATGGAGTTATACCGCCCACGCCTGCCATCGCGCGTGAAAATGCAGTACGGTTTGCAGAATGAAGCTCGGCTGAAAGACGCGGCACAAGCACTCCAAAACCACTGATGATACTTCGTTTGTCGTCTGATAATTGTGATTTTACGAGCGGGTGAAGTGCCGTACCGACTAAATCCGCAGCTGTATCAAGAAGCATGCCGGTGTCTGCGTCCAGCGCAAGCAGAAATCGAGTGCGTCTTAACCGACTTAAATCTCCTTCAAATGCAAGATATTGCGGTTTACCGCCGCGTATCACGCGTATCAGTTCGCTGATTGCTCCGCGCTTACGCTCTTTTCCGGTATATGCTTTCATTGTGCGGCTATAGGCACGGGGACGTACCGCAAATATAAAGCTGCCGTTTGTGCGGGAATTAAGACGACGGATTTCACGCCGCATTGCACTTATATCTGCTGCATCACGAGGCTTTGTGGGATAGTCAGCCTGCGATAAATCCGCCAACAGACAAACCTGCACGGCTCCCTGCCCATTGGTGTTGTAAAGGTTATAAAGCTTTTCGGCAGTTTTGGCAGCTTGCTGTGCTCCGGGCAGCAGCGTTGATACTGCAATAACTGTTCGCCCTTCTTCAGGTATTATGCCATCAAGCTCAATTCGGGGCAATCGACGCGGTGTTATTCTGTTTAGCAAAATCTGTTGAATAACAGGACGGAACAATTCAATTAACGGCAGATATAAAAGCAGTGCAATTAAGGGTGCTTGTACTAATATGCCTAAATAAATTGCAACTGCTGCCGGTATCAGCATGGTGCAAAGCAGTAAAACGCGCCCGCGAAAACGATGGTCGGTTTTGTCTTTTATTGCCATCAAAGGAAATCCGACATGTTGTTCGCGTTCAGTGGAGTTTTTCTTAGCCTGCTCTATAAAAGCAGCAGCGGTTGATGCTTCACTGCGCCCTGATCTTAGCGCCTCCAATGCGGTGCGTCTTCGGTAATCAGCACGAGACTTTTGATCCATTCGAGGATAAATGCCTGCCGGATCATCACGCAAAATACGTTCTACAATGCTGTGCCGCTGAGTTAAGCTGGCAAAGTCAAGGCCTACCGCCCGATGCAGCCCGTGTACCGACAATGAAATTAACCGCTCGGCGTCACTTTCATTTTTCTTACAGGCTTCGGCTGCAGTCAGAACAAGAGCCGCCCTTAAACAAAGCGGCAGCTGTTCAAGCTCGAAAACCGTAAGAGGACGGACTTGTTGAATAATTTCAATAAGCCGGTCAAATTCCTCTGCATCCGGCACACCTGTTTTGTGCACCAATTCACGCAAAAGAGCACAAGTAGCGGGAATTCTGCCGTCGCCCGGTTGATTATCGGCGTGCTTTAGCCCGTTAATCACATTGGCGCCTTCACGAACGAGAAGATAATAATTGTCATTAAGCCACTCACGGTAACCGCTGTCACTGTCGGTTATGCGCGCAGAAGAAGATTTGCGGCATGCAAGTTTCAGAGTTTGCAATGCATTTCTCACCTGTCGTCGCAGCGGGCGCATATTATATTGTTTTTGGGTAGTGGACATAAACTGCTGTGCTAGCGACCGATATAACGCACTATTATCGCCGGCATTATCGCGGTTTGGTGTTTTGTCGGGAGAGTTTAAATCCATAGGAAACTATTTGACAGAACTGTCACAATCGCCATAATCGCATTAAGCCACACGGCGGTTAAGTAAACGCGTGACAGTCCATCCTCCTTTCATCTAACCAATTGAAAATATGTTTCCCGACAACAACCAAATAATGCATGTATGTTAAAAATACCACATAACCCAAAATAATTTGCTTAACGAAAAATGGCGGTGGGATGAACGCATCCCACCGCCATTTTAAAAATTAAATTTTTATCCGCATTTGGAATAGCCACAGTCACGACATATGACACAACCGCCCTCATGCTCCACTTTTGCGCCGCATTCAGGGCATTTTCTAATCTGAGCTGCACAGGCCGGTTCGTCTTGTTTGGGTGCTACTTTGGCAACTTGCACGCCGCCTTCCTTAAAACCGTTAGATGCTACCACTTTTTCAATAACACGGGCAATGGCGTCAGGGCAAGATGTGCATTTCATGCCCTTTTGGCGTATTGTGGACGGGCAGCGTATGCCGCGCAGTTGGCTTGTAATTGTTTTGACATCAATGCCCGAACGCAGGGCAACCGAAACCAACCGAGCTGTTGCTTCTGATTGGGAGGGGCAACCCCCTGCTTTGCCGGTATTGGTAAACACCTCACAGATGCCGTGCTCGTCGTAGTTTACTGTTATATAAAGATTTCCGCAGCCAATTGTCATTTTTTCGGTCATTCCCTGCGTAACATCGGGACGCGGGCGTGGAATGATTACATAAGCGGAAGAGTCCTTATTGTTTTGATTTTCATTTTCATCGCTTTTTGTAACAAGATTTAGCACCTGGGAATCACGGCTGCCGTCGCGATAAATTGTTGCGCCCTTGCATCCGAGTTTGTATGACAGCTTGTAAACTTGTGCAACATCTTGCTCTGTGGCGGTGTGTGGGAAATTGACTGTTTTGGAAACGGCGTTGTCTGTATGATTTTGGAATGCCGCCTGCATTTTTACATGAAACAACGGAGTTATATCGTGAGCCGATACAAAAACGCGTCGGATATCTTCGGGTATACTCTCAATATGTGCAATCGTGCCCTGCTCAGCTATTTCTTTCATCAGTTCTTCTGAATACAATCCGTTTTTCTGGAGCAAGTCACGCAAAACAGGGCTTACTTCGAGCATTTCGGTTTTGTCCATAACATTTCGGATATACACATAGGAAAACACCGGTTCGATACCTGAGGATACACCTGCAATAATAGATAGTGTGCCCGTTGGTGCAATAGTTGTTATCGTGGCATTTCTAAGGGGCTCGCCGTCCTTGTAGATGCTTTGGTTGAAAAGCGGGAAAGCTCCGCGAGTTTTTGCAAGATTTGCACTTGCCTTTCTTCCGTTAATTGTTATAAACTCCATAAGCTTACCTGCAAGTGCAACAGCCTCGTCGGAGTTGTAGGGGATACCGAGATACAGCAGCATATCGGCCCAGCCCATAACACCCAAACCGATTTTTCGTGTTTGCCGGGTGGTTTTTTCAATAATTTTTAGGGGATATTTATTGGCATCAATCACATTGTCGAGAAAATGTACGGCTTTTTCCACCGTGGTTGCAAGCTTGTCCCAGTCTATTACAGTTTTTTTGCCCGAAACGCGAAGCATTTTTACAAGATTAATTGATCCGAGGTTGCAGCTTTCGTTTGGAAGCAGCGGCTGCTCACCACAAGGGTTGGTTGATTCGATTTCACCCTGTGACGGAACAACATTATCACGGTTAAGCCTGTCAAGAAAAACAATGCCCGGTTCACCGTTGCGCCATGCCGAGTGCACAATTTTATCAAAAACCTGTCGGGCATTAAGTCGTCCGGTTGGTTTTTTTGTGCTGGGGTCGATAAGGTCGTATTCCTCATTAGTTTCCACCGCATTCATGAAAGCTTCGGTGATTCCGACCGATATATTAAAGTTAGTTATGTCCGAATTATCTTTTTTACAGTCAATAAATTGATGAATGTCTGGGTGGTCAACGCGTAAAATGCCCATATTGGCACCACGTCTTGTGCCTCCCTGCTTTACTGCTTCTGTCGCCATATTGAAAACACGCATAAAGCTTATGGGCCCGCTTGCAACGCCGCCGGTCGAATTAACAACGCTTCCCGCAGGGCGAAGGCGTGAAAATGAAAATCCGGTACCGCCGCCTGATTTGTGGATTAGGGCGGCCTGTTTTACCGCTTCAAAA
>DHNF01000139.1:1313-8440 GCA_002409375.1 Ruminococcaceae bacterium UBA5423 | reverse complement strand
TTTTCATCTAAGTTGTAACTGCCACCGCAATCAATGAAACTAAGGCACTCTGCATAGGTGGGGGGCATGACGAGGTTTGTTTGGTCAGATGTGACGTCAATGGCACCGTCGGACCAGGGGTCATCGGCATTCGCCATGACTGGAAGCGTGAGAATTATGGGTATTACCATACACACCGCGATTGCCAATGCTGTCATGATAGCTAAGCACTTTTTCATTGTGTAGACCTTCCTTTCGGTTTTTTTGTTATTGTTAGGGCTTTTTCTTCTCCCTTGGTATTTTGATTGATACACGTTTAAATTTTTATGATGTTTTTCTATTCCTTAATACCCGAGCTGGACATTGTCTCAATCACCTTGCTTTGTGTGAATACAAAAACTGTCAACGGCGCGGTAATCATCACAACAGCAACAGCACTGGCCACACCGGCCCTTGAAATACCGGCGGCGATGATTTGCGAAAGAGCATAGGGAAGCGTTTTTAGCTGTTCCGAATAGATCATGATGGTGGGTCCTATATTCCACAATCCCTGCACGGAGAAAACGATCATGGTAAGCCACGCGGCTTTAACCTGCGGCATGACGATGCGCCAAAAAATCATCCATTCGTTTGCACCGTCGATCTTCGCCGATTCCAATATGGAATCGTGTATTTGTTCCATAAATTGCTTCATAAGATATAGACCTAATGTACTGCCAAGTATAGGTACGAGTATCGCTAAATAGGTGTCGATCCAGCCTAATTTGGCGAGAATCAGGTAATTTGGAATGCCGGTTACCGCCGGGCTGAACATAAGTGAAAGGACGATTACCTTAAAAATGTGTCTGGAGCCCGGAAAACGGTGTTTCGCCAGCGGATAGGCGCACATGGAGGATAATATGACTTGGAAAAAAGTCCCAGAAACTGTAATAAACAACGTATTGAATATGTAACGAAGGAATGGGACCCGAGAATTGCCCATTAGTGTGAAAAGCTCCGAAAAATTTTTAAAAGTCGGATTCTGTACATAGAATTTTGGGGGGAATATCCACAGTTCATTCAGTGGTTTGATGGACTGAATGACCGTGTAGTACAGCGGTAACGCCATAAACAATGAGGCGGTGCCCAAAATCAGCACAAGTACAAGATTGCCGCTAAAGGAACGGTTCACCTTATGAAATTTAAAAAGTTTTTTCCTCCGGCACTTGACCTTTTTTACTTTTTTGTACATTTAGTCACCTACCTTGGAAATCAGCTTTTGAGCGAGCTTGTTGAGCATAATCATGATCATGAATAAAATTGAAGCGATGGCGCAGGCATATCCCATTTCAAACCGGGCAGTCCCATAATCCATAAGATGGTTCATAATGGTATGTGCCGCGTAATTGGAGCTTGGAAATCCGCACAGGGCGGTGATGACGTCACCTATGGCGAATGAGGCCGTAATACTCATAATGGCGCTGAACATCATCTGCCCTCTCATGGAGGGTAGAGTGATGTGCCAGAGCTCTTGATAACGGTTTCTTATCCCGTCCACCGCCCCGGCCTCGTAGAGTGACTTATCTATCGTCTGGAACCCGGCAATAAATGACAAAAACCCGGCCCCCAGACTGCCCCACAGAACCGTGATTATGACAGCAGCCTTTATGTATCGTAAGTCCACAAGCCATTGGATGGGTGTATTGAGCAGCCCCAAGGATATTAGTAGTGAATTTAAAAGGCCGTATCTGTCGCCACTGAAAATCATAAGCCATATCGCCGTAGTTGCACCTGCGGCCAGCGACGGCGTGTAGAACAAAAGCGTTATCACCGCGCGTGGTTTGGGAGGCAGTTCATTTATAAACCACGCGATAAACAAGCATAATAAATAACTGATCGGGCCTGTAATTGAGGCAAATATAAAGGTGTTTTTTATGGAAATGAGGAAGATATCGTCTTCAAAAAACAAGCGACGAAAATTTTCAAGACCGATAAATTTCGGCACCTGTAATATGTTAAATTGAGTAAAACCGAAAAAGATTGCAATGATAACAGGAGTAACCGTAAAAACGGTAAAAATTATAATAAAAGGGGACATGAATAAATACGATGCCTTATACTTACGGATTGTTTTAACAATATTGCTCATAAGATACTCCTCTTATAAAAGATATTAAAACCCCTCTTAGTCTGTGTGAGCAAAGCGCAACTCCCAACTCATTTATCGATCGTGCAGACCAAATTCGGCGTGTTTTACTTTCAGTTCCCCGGTGATCAGTTTGCTGGCATCTATAATAATCTGCGCAGAATCGGCGCCGTATTTTCTGTCCACCACGATTTGCTTAAAAGCAAAATCCACATAACGCGGGGTCATATAGCTGCCCGGCACTTCTTGTATGCCTTTAGTGTGCTTAAGCTGTTCGGTCAGTAACGCAAGGTCGGCGGTTTTCCAGGGTATGCTGTAAATCGCTTCGGTGTTGGCGGGCTGATACCGGCCAACGGTTCCCAGAATGCTCTCAATCTCCCGCGCATATTTCTGCTGGGTATCCGTCGAGGTCCACCAATCCAGAAACTTCCATGCGTGCTCTTTGTTTTTTGCGGCACTCATAATTACGCAGGAGGTCACGTTGCTTGATACGGTTCTATTGATTCTGCCGTCCGATTGCTTTATGCCCGGAACCAGCCCGAACTTCCACCGACCCTCCAGCTCGGGTGCAGCCACCGACAGTTGATTATAGAAGCCGTAATTTTCAATTAAAATCGGCGTTTCGCCGGTACGGAAACGGGTTAAGGCATCATACGAAATCAATAGGCCGTAATCGGTATAAAAGCGTGTCCACATGTTAAAAGCATCAATGGCTGCATCAGTATTCAACGCAGAAAATCGCCCGCCTTCGGTGTACAACTCCCCGTCCTGCTGAAATAAAAACATGGCGTAAGCAGGAAAACCCGCACCAATAGTCGCCTGAACGTACGGAAGAGGCAACCCAAACTGGAGATGCTGTTTTTGTAACGTCGGAATAATTTCTATCACATCGTCCCATGTCTGCGGTACTTTAATGTCAAGCTGGTTTAATATATCCTCACGGTAGAACATCATGTAGAAGCTCTGGGTTTCGGGAAGTCCGTATACTTTTCCATCAAAACGCATAGGCTCCATCGCGCTGGGCATAAACCTCTTTTCGACGTCACTAAAACTTTCAAATTGCGAAATATCTGAAACAGCACCACGAATTGCGTAGTTTACCGGGTCGCTTTGGCCTAAAGAAAGCGCCACATCGGGTCCAAGTCCGGCAAGGGTCGCGGTAAGCAGTGCTCCCGGCGGTACCAGTTTGACGTTTACGTATATATTATCCTCGCCGATAAAGCTGTCCTGCACCATATTGCTCAATACCTCGGCTTGATCACGCCCTCCAAGTCCGCTGCCCAACCAGACAGTCACCGCATTTTCTTTTTCGTTGCTGACAACTGAATAATCTACAATAAATGAATAAAAAAATTGCTTGAACGAAAATACAATGCGGCTCCACAGACTCTTCTCGGCCTTCTCAAACTCCACGTCCGGTGATGCGATGGAAATATAATCAATTTCCAGTGGTTGTAATTTTACGCTGGCTAAAAAAGTACCCAAAGCAGCGATATCCATGCTAAAGTCATTGAAATATTTTGCTATATCCCGATGGTTACGGCTCATCTTTGATGCTATGCTCGTGATACTGCGCAGTATCTGCGCCTGCTGTCCGCCCGTTCCGGTGTAGGCGATAAAATCCTCGTAGATCTTTTCGGTCTCACTGCTCAAGCGCGCTAATTCTTCTATCTCGTCCGGGATTATCACATCAAACTCGTAATCACGGTTGAGGTCGGGATTAGGTCCTATGAACATCAACATATTGCGGTAAACGGTTAAATATCGTTCAACCAGAACGTTAACCCGCTGTATAATATCCGCAAGTTCTCCGTATGAAACTTCAAGCCGGAGGGTGTGTGCGCGGCCTTTTTCAAGATAAATAAGTCCCTTGTGGTTATCGCCACCCGGCTCAACGATCTGCCAATTTGTTAAATAATCACACTTAACCGCCGTCGCACTTTGGAACGGGACTTTGCCATCTATATAAAGCTTGCGGCAGGATGGTTGCCCGCTGGCGATATTTTGCCGGGCTTTAATCATTATTTTATATAGCCCAGTTTGCGGAACACGAAAATCATATTCGATCCACTGGCCCGGATTTTGCCAGTTGGCACCGCCAATGATATTAAGCAGATTTTTCATAGGCGAACTGGGATCGGTTGACGGTGTGGAATAGTCCGACGCCGGAGAAAGCATCGAATCGGATTTCCTAACGGCAGTTTCACCTTGTATGCGAAGCTCAACGCCCGATGTCTCCGGAAGTCGTTCGGCTTCCCGTGCCGCCGCCTCGTCACTTATTACTTTCGGTGACTGGTACAATTTGACGCCACCTATCACCAATGGTTCTCTGATTGAATCAAAGGTTAAGGTATGTTCACCGGCATCAAAGTAAAACTTCAACGGTTCACCGTAAATACCGGTGTTATCGGTTATGTCCTTAGATTGCCACAGAGGTGTCTCAACCTGCATCGGGCGGACTTCGTTTCCCCGTGTGTCAGTAGAGAAGCTTCGAAGTACATTTCCATCAGATCCGACCTCTACCGGGAAGTTGTTTGTGAATACTCGTGAGAAAGAAATGCCTACGGCCTCGTCAAAAGGAGATGTCCCGTTAATTTTCAGTGTTTTTAATATGGACGACCCTTTTCCTTTAATATTGTAGTATTCAACTACTATATTATATAAACCTTCCCGTTCAACCGAAAATCGCCATTCAATGTAACCGCTATCTGTGAGTTTGATACATTTCCCTAATCGACCGCCGATGTTTTCTAATACCTGGGCATGACCTTCAGACGCAGTAAAGTCAAGTATGTTAATTTTTATTTCCGTGTCCGGCGATGACTTTGAGCTATATTTTTCCAGATAGGTAGCATAGCCGGTCAGATTGTTTTTATGTATAACTGTTTTGCTATTCTCGTTTGCCGATAAAACAATCGTTTCAGGAACAAAATTTAAAGATGTGCAAGCTAATGCTAAGGTTAGAAACAGCGATACCTTTCGGATCAAATGTTTACTCATTGTGAAGCCCCTTTTGAAACCGATTACGCATATAATAACGTTACCATTTTATGAGCTAATTATAACACCTGATTGTATAATGTCAATACTCATTATATAAATTTCATAATATTTTTAATCAAAAATAAAATAAATGGGTGTTATTTAAATTGTTTTGCTTTTTTCTATTGACAATTATTTAATAAAAATATATAATGTCGTTGATGAGAAAACGTTATTACACCAAAATTTATAACTTACTTGGAGGCGAAGAAATGTCACGTATTAAAAAAAGCAGCGTTCTCCTATTGGTAATTGCTCTTTTATTTGGGCTTTTTGCTGGTTGCAGCAGGGATACGACAGAGTCGGCGTTGGAAAGCGAGTTAGACGAATCTTGGGTCGATAATGAGCAAACCGGAAGCGAGCAAGACCCTACGGAACCAAGCGGTGACAGCACCGGCAAATCCCAGCCGGCGACAACCGAAGCATTGGTCGGCACGACCACAAGCAGACGGGGCTCAGGTAAACAAGGAACAAATGCTCCGAGCGGCCCGGCCGTTGATTGGCTGAAAGGAAAAACCATCCAGATACATTACAATGTTTATGACCCGGGAAAAGAAGCTAATACGGCGGAAGGCAAATACGCAATTCAGCAGCGTAAAGCTATTGAAGAGAAATACGGTTGTAATCTGGCGGTCTCAGCCCTTAATCTGGAAACGTTTATCCCTCGGCTCATGGTTGGTGACTCTCAAGGAATTGATATCGTGGACTCCTGCGGTCCGGATATGTTAAGGATAGCCATCGAGAACGACTTTTTCACCCAGCTTGATGGACTTATTGATTTCAACAAGTCGTACATCAATAAAACACACTCTGAAAATTTAGTGTACAACAAAAAGCATTATGTGGCCGTCCCAAAAAAATATGGCTTGCTGAATATTGATGAGAATTTGGTTATGTTTTTCAATAAAAGGCTGGTTAAAAATGCAGGGTATAATCCAGACGATCTGTATAAATGGTGGAAGGGCGGCACATGGACCTGGGATAAATTATATGAAGTTGCGGTCAAAATCCACGCTTTAGACGCTAATACATATGGTGTTGACAACGGCGTGTTGGATAATTATTTGTGGATGGCGCTTATTTTATCTAATGGCACCGAACTGATAACTACAGAAAATGGCAAGCCCATCTTCAATATCGGCAGTCCAAAATCTCTTGAAGCCCTTAATTTCTGGTATAATCTATCAAAATATACAAGCATGCATGTAGCGGCTATGGATGTCCTATTTATCCAGGGCAGAGCCGGCTTTATCCCCCAATATGTCAATCGCCTGAGGTTTAACAGTTTTTCAAAGATGAAGGACGATTTCGGGGTAATCCCCCTTCCCAAAGGTCCTTCCGCAAGTAAGTATAATTCTCCGGTATCCTATCTGTGGGGCTATGCCATACTAAACGCATCGTTGAAGGGCGACGATAAGGACATCAAAGCCAAAGCGCTGAGCATTATTATTGATGAGTTAAGCAAACCGTCTATACCCGAAAATGCTTTGGAACGGACAGTAAACGCTATGTTTGAGTCGGTGGTAAGGGACAAAGGTTCATATGATGTGCTGCGAGCTATTAACAACAACAGCGGCGGTATCAATAATTTTTCCAATTATTACTTCGCCATGAGGCAGGTTGTTGCGTTCGATTGGAATATGTGTCAAGACGTGGCTCCGGGCAAATTAGACGTTAACACTGCGGTTCAGCAAAATCAAGACCGTTTGTCTCAAGAATACAGAGATTCTATCCATATAGGTAAGTAATTAACTAATATAAAGAGAAAAAGAGGAAATTTTAAAATGAGCAGAATTATGATACCCGATGCAGAGTATTCCAAAAGAATTAAAAAGGCAGCGGCGGTAGCCGGGAAAATGGGTCTGGATATTTTTCTTGCCAATTCGAACGAGGCCGATTATGCCAACGCGAGATATTTCAGCGGATTTTGGCCTGTATTTGAAAAAGCAGGTGTGGCAATATCTTCTTCGGGCGACGCAGC
>DHNF01000139.1:570-1105 GCA_002409375.1 Ruminococcaceae bacterium UBA5423 | reverse complement strand
CAGCAGAATAGATAATATATTTGTTTCGCTTGATTATCGTGAGTCGGCCGACCCTGCTTACCCCGAGACAAAAACGAATAATTTCAGGGACGTTTTTAAGGCACTCGGCGTTACGGGCGATAAAATAAGAATCGGCGTAGCCAGTCTAATCGACACCAACGTGATTATGATGGAGGGTTTAAAGAGGGATTACCCCGAAGCTGAAATCATTGACGCCAAGGAGCTGATGGTTTCACTGAGAAGTATCAAGTCTGAGAACGAAATTGCGTGTATGCGCGAAGGATTCAGGATCACCGAACTGGCTATGGCTGAAGTAATCAAAGCTCTGCACCCGGGCGTCACCGAATTGCAGATGGTGGGTATTGCCCAGCGCGTCATTTATGAAAATGGCGCCGAATATGAAGGGCTGCCTATGTATGTGTTCAGCGAAAAGTCTACCCGTCACGCCATTTCAAGATCGGGTTATAAAACAATAGAAAAAGGCGATCTCGTTCAGTTAAATCTTTCGGCAAAAATAGATGGGTATTCGCCAAGC
>DHNF01000139.1:0-363 GCA_002409375.1 Ruminococcaceae bacterium UBA5423 | reverse complement strand
GCACAGAATGGTCGATTTCGGATTAAAGATGCACAAGTGGACAGAATCAAAAATTAAAGCAGGAGTAAAAGCTTCGAGTATTGCAAAAGAGTTTTACGACATCTATGTTCAAGAAGGATACAAAGATAATTATGTTTACGGTCCATGCCATGGGACAGGAATGATTGAAGTTGAAGCACCGTGGATGGAGACCAGTTCGGAATACACATTACAACCCAACATGACATTCCAAATAGACACCTTTACATCGGGAAGCACTTTCGGTCTGAGATGGGAAAAGGGCATCGTTGTTACTGAAAACGGCTGCGATAGCCTTTGCAGCCCCATAGGCAATATTATCGAAATTGACGTATAGCTGTTTGT
>DHNF01000066.1:8905-11033 GCA_002409375.1 Ruminococcaceae bacterium UBA5423 | reverse complement strand
AGTGCGGACAATTAAATGTATTGTTATGCCAAAGAACTGTCAGCACTCCTTTGTTTTGCTCCGCTTGGTTTATTAGCTTTTTTACAAGCTCCCACGCTTTGCGGGCGCCCACAACGCCAAACATTGCGCTTTCCATTACATTTAAGGGGATTTCGTATATATTCATCCATTGCCCGCTTTTTTTGTTATAAGGTCTGAAAGGGTGGCACATGCCCTTGCAAAAGCCGATTGTATCTGTAAAGCCGCATGTCGAATCATATTTAAATCCGCATTTTTCAAGTATTTCCCATGTCTCGGGGATTTCAAACTTTAAATAATGGTTGCGATAACCTAACACTTCACTTCCCAGTGTTTTCTCCAGCCTGTATTTTTCCCTTTTTATAGCGTCAATGTCGTTATAGGAATAATAGCCGCCGTGTAATCCGACTTCCCAACCTCTTTTATTTATAAATTTTAATTCATCTTGAACATCTTCTATGTTGTACCTGAACCTTTTTGGATCAAGTGAGGTTGACATAAAATAAAAAGTTGATTTGGCATTGTATTTTTTTTCAAGCTCTATTATTTCTTTAAAGTTTATGTAGGGACTGGATGTCTTTCTGCCCGAATACAAGTGCTTTTTTATCCCGCTTAAGCTCAGTCTTTTTGCGCTCCACAAAGCGGATAACATACGGTGGGAGGGCGGAGGATAAATATCATCCACATCGTGTGTAAGGCATATGGCAAACTTTTTATTGTCGGGAAAGTGTACCGGATACCCATTTTTAATTAAGTGCTTCGATACAACCGGAGTCATGATCTTTGCTTTGTTTAATTTGACATTTGCATTATTATCAACAAAGGTTTCCCAAAGCTGTGGCTGGTCTAAGTTGTCTAAAAACTTTGTAATCATAACAAATCACTTCAAACTACAATTGTAATAATCTTCTGCTGCATCAATACTTCTTGGATATTGCTCTACAAACCAAACCATGAATGATGTTACATCAATTTTTTGCTGTATTAAATACTTGCGCTTTTTTTCCCATTCTATTCTACTATCAGGTGTTTGTGCCAGTTCAACGGCTTTCTTTAGTGCAGTTTCAGCGTCTTTAAAGCTAAAAATCATACCGTATTTGTTTTCTAACTCTTTAAATATACCCAGTTCTCCTTGTCCTATGAATGAATTGCATCTGATAACAGGTATGCCAAGCATTGCAGCTTCGGTTGTCATTGTGCCTGAATCGGTAACAAGCAAATTGGCACCTGACAAAAATGTATGCATATCCTCTAATTTGATTTTTAATCTATATTTCTCAAGCTCATCAGGCAATAAAGCTTCGGAAGAAATGTAAACATCAGAGTATTTTGAAAGCTCGTTTGCCAGTTTTATTTTAAAATCGTTGTCAAACACTTTTTTCCCCAAATCGTGAAAAGCTCTTGATGTGAAGCGCAAAATAGAAATCGGCTTTTTTGTAACATCGGCAGGTTGCGAAGTGTTGAACCATTTTGGGTGTAAGTAAGCAAGCTCTTTATATCCGAGCACACTCACAACTTTTTTGCCCTTTTTATAAAATCCCGAAAACGTGCAAATTGTACTTGCAAACCATTTATAATAAGGGTATGTAAAATTATCGCCGTCAAAGATAATGCAGGGCTTTCTTAAAATCCATGCTGCATGGGCTGCCCTGACAGATCCGAACCCAAGAAAAATATCGGGTTTTACATTACTTACGGCTTTGAGCATTTTTATATCCATATTTAGTACATTTGTCGCTTTTTTTAATAATGACTTGCCGTAAGATCCAAGATTGACAAAGTCAAATCCAAAGGATCGCAGCAAATCAATTGCAATATCTTTGTCGCTGACTGTTATTAGTACCTGATGTCCTTTTTTTTGCATCTCTTTTATAAAATGCTTAAAGAAATGCGCCTGAGAGGGGTGGCCAATGTCGACAACAATTTTCATAGCGGTTTACCTTCCACTTTATTTTATAAATTTTGTGCCGAGTCTTGCAATTGTTCCGCCTTTTCTCCATAATTTCTTGCAAACAGAGTAGGCACATTCAACCAAGCAGTTACCGCCTGTTATTTCCATATAAGGCTTTTGCACACCACCGAATCCCCTAAATACCGATTCTATATTGCT
>DHNF01000066.1:3431-8762 GCA_002409375.1 Ruminococcaceae bacterium UBA5423 | reverse complement strand
ATACCGATTCTATATTGCTGTGCATTGAGCCTTCAAAATCAAATGCTTTTGAAACACTGCTTGCAAATTTAATTGCTTCCCATATGGCTAAAAAGTGTCCGCAGTGACTGTTTATGGCGGGGTCTGAACCTCCAAGCAGGTAATAGGCGGATTTGTGGTCATAGACGATGTAAACAGCGGCGTGCACCTGACCGCAATCATCTACTGCAAAAATCATTTTCCGCGCATCTTTTTCTGCGCATGCCTTATCAATTTTGCGCACATATTCCCGTGAAAACGGGATTGATAAATTTTGTCGTTTATATGTCATCTCGATGACATCGAGCAGCTTTTCAATCCCTAAATCAAAACTGACTTTTATGCCGTATTTCTGTGCTTTTTTTACTTTGCGTTTTGTGATAGACCTCATATCGCTCCATACTTTGTCCAAATCGGACAAATCCTCTATCACATATGTATAGCGTGTGGTTTGTTTAAAGCCGTTCCAATATAGCGGCAACCAATTTGTAAATTCAGGTGCAAAGTGTTGACAAAACAGGCTGTGCTTTGGCAACAGCTTTAGAAGCTCGTTGGTCTGACCCATTTCGTATGATAACTGTTCTGAATATTTTGCTTTGCACGGCTTTGCAAATAATATCCCCAGCTTGGGTGTAAGCCGAGGAGTCATTAAAAGATTTAAACCGGACAGTTTTTTAAAATACAACGGCCATGCGGCCACAATCTTATCATTGTTTTTTATTGTCAGTATCTTATAGTTTTGCTGAGCTGCTGCATCAAGCCACCATGTTTTATGAAATAAAGAACCTTGTGGACTTAAATCCACAAAATCATCATAATCCACACTCATTGTTTCGTCTCCTGTTTTTGCAGATTGTTTTAGATATTCGCCACAAATAGTTTTTTAATAAAAGCAAAGATACCTTTGGAATATAGCTAATATATTTTATTTTTGATTTTTCTGTGCCGTACCTGGCAGGAATTTGAACATCCATAACTTTTGCATTAATCACATTCAGCTTTGCCAAAATATCATTGCAGTAGCCGTATCCATGAAAGATTTTATCAAGATTAAGACTGCTCAAGGCCTGCATTGAAATTGCGGTATATCCGTTTTGTGGATCCTGAATTTTTGAATAACCGGAAGATATGCGGGTAAGTCTGGTCAAAATCTTATTGCCGAGCTTTCGCCAATTGCTCATGCCTGTTGTCAATTCGCGGCTTGATAACCTGTCGCCCTTGCAGTAGTCTGCTTGACAATCAATTATTGGATTGAGCAGCTTATATAACTGCAACGGATCCATTTGGTTATCGCCTGCCATAACCGCGGCAATGTTCATTTTATCATTTAAAGCCTGCTTATACCCTGTTACAATAGCCGCGCCGACACCCCGGTTTTTTATGTGGCGTGTAATTTTTATACGGGGCTCTTTAAAACCTGATGCCACATTAAAGGTTTGATCGGTCGAGCAATCATCAATTATATATATGTTGTCAACATAATCGGGCATTGTTTCAATGACTTTTGAAATTAATTGTTCCTCATTGTATGCAGGTACAACAACACCGATTAAATTATCTCGGTACATAACTAATTCCTCTTATTCTAAACATAGGCGGCACCCCTAAATTTTAGCAATTTTTAATGCAACCTTAAGCCAAGGGTTATAGTCAAAAAGCTTGTGAGCGAGGATGGATGGATAATCAATATCCGCATATTTTGAAATAAGCTTTTTGTATTTTGGTTTATTTAAAAATCGTATCACTGATTCGATATCCTTGTCTTTTAACTTTAGATAGCTTTGTCTTAGTTTCATTGCACTGTCTGTTTCTTCTTTCGTTTCATTTTCCCAAAGTGTTTGATAAATGGACATTTTTTTCTCTGAAAAATCATTATCGTTTAATGCTTGCATCGCAACATTTGCGCAAATTTGTGATGCTCTCAAGCCCATATATATGCCGCCGCCCGATATTGGTTTTGTCTGACTGGCGGCATCTCCGACTAACATAGCGCTCGGAGCATATATCTTTGGCATCAAGCCCAATGGAACAGTGCCGCCTGTGTTGCGAATAATCTTATATCCTTTGAATATTTGAGGATAACAATCAATTAGTTGTTGAAAGTGATGTCGGGGGGAATAGCCTGAGTTTATAAGCGCATAACCAATTCCTACTCGGCAGGTTTTTAGGTCAAGGGGAATAATCCAGCCAAACCAGCCGGGGGCAAAATTTTGGCCTAAAAAAACACTAACTAAATTGGCATCCGAATATGCAAGCTCTACATCTGCAGAATACATCACAGCTTTTAAATTATCATGTTTTAATCCGAGCCACGCCGCGACATTGGATTCAACCCCGTCTGCTCCAATCAGTATTTTAGTGTTTAAAGTGTAGTTTTTATCATTTTTATCAACTGCGGTTACCTGATATCCACCCGGTATACTCTGTGCCGCCGTCGCTTTTAAGCCTTTTTGCAATATAGCTCCGGCGTTTATTGCTTTTTCGCAAAGCTTTTGGTCAAATATTGCACGGTCAATGGCAAGTGCGAGCACGCGGCTACAGTCAACTTGTAATTGGGCGCCAAGAGGCGATAACACACGAAGTCCTTTTAAGTTGTTGATTATTATACTGTCATCTAAATTGGCAAGTTCCATCACACGAGGCGAAACAAGTCCGGAACATTGTATTGGAAAGCCAATTTGATTATGTTCTTCAATAATCAGCACTTTAAAACCTGAGTTTGCTATTTGCATTGCGGTAAAACAACCCGCAGGTCCTGCCCCGACAACAACAACATCCCAATCCATGCCATACCTCACCTTAAAAGATTTTAAAAGCACAATATTACATTATATGATTAAAGCTATAAATAGGTACGGATATCCGGCTGTAGCCGAAAACTGCGGGGTGATTATCTAACGACCCACCGTATAACCTCAAATGCCTCTGCAAACTTAATGCCAATCTGGGCACCGCGAATAAGTGCAAGTGAGCGGATAAAGTCTTCTTTTGCATACACCCGGTTTAACTGAGATTGATAGCATTTAAGTGCCTCAATTTTTTTGTTTATATGTTCTTCCCCTAAAAACACAAAAGATTGAGCATTGAAAGTGAGGTTATTCCAGGGCAACTCATAACCCAAAACCGAAACATGTTTAAATGCTCGGATACTTTCCGCACTGATTACACAATGATCCTGATGAATATCATTAAGGCAAGGCATTAATACTAACTCCGGCTTGATTTGTTTTTTTAAATCTATTAAATCATCAAGTATTTGCTGTCTGTGCTTGTCAAAATTACGAACTGCGTGTCTAAAAATTATCAAGTTATCTTTTTTTATACCTAATAGGTTTGTTGCATTTTTCACTTCGGTTTCTAAGATGTTTTTGGGCAGATGCGCAGGAACCGATAATTCGCAAATCGAAAAAGCAGCATAAAATACCTCTGCTTTGTTTGCTATCAGCTTTGCAATTGTACCGCCGCACCCTAACTCACCGTCATCAGTGTGAGGTGCCACAACGAGCACTCTTTTTTTTATATCATTTAATGCCATTAGGCCTCAACCTTTTTATAGCCCTTTTGCATAAATTAAAAAATTTATCCCTTAAAAAGGATAATAACCACCCGGCAAAATCGGCACCCCATCTTTCCGGATGAACATTGAAATATATGTTTTCTTTAGTGTCTTGTAAAAATTTGATTACATCGACAGTACTTTTAAAACTATTGTTGTTATTTGCTTGACTAACTCTGTCTTTTAAATTATTTGCGCCGTTCCAATTCCTGCCGGTGTCAGTTAGATAAGTGATGCCTTTAACTGACAAAAAAGCCTCGCCGCAAAGTCCGTAATCTTTAAAGTCAACGGCTTTCCAAATGTCTTTTCCATCCCAAACAGTCAGAGGATTGCCATGCATGCATACAGTGTCTACCAAAAAAAACTCACGAAATATTTTAAGTTCTTTTTGAAAAAGTTCAATCGCTTTTTTTATGTCCCCTTTTGCTTTATCCAATACTTCATAGTGATATCCTATCTCGTGGCCAAGGCAGGATATTTTTTTCATCACGGTAACATCAAATGTTTTTGGATACCTAAAATAATAAGTTGACCGAATTTCGAACTCATGTTCAAGCTCTGCCATTTTTAAGGCGTTGTTAATGTTTCGGTCAACATCATGCCTTAGAACTATGTAAGGCGGTTTTGGATTTTCGGTCAGAAAGGACAGGACAGTAAAAGTTTTATGTGACTGCAGAGCTTTACAAATATCTTTATACATACAAAGAGAAAAATCCATCTTATTCATTAAGGTTTTCCTCAATTGTTCGAAGTATTTTACTTAAGCTCTTATGCACTTTGTTTTGCTGAGTTTCAGTAATTTCGGGGTACAGTGGTAAAGCAAAAGTCTCATTTGATGCTGATTCGGCAACCGGTAGTGAAACAGATAAATATTGTTGTCTGTAAGCCTCCTGCCTGTGCAGGGGAACAGGGTAATAGATACCGCATCCTATTTGCTTTTCCTTTAAACCCTCTATAATTTCAGACCTGTTTTTATGACGAACAATGTAAAGGTGGTAAACATGCTTTGCACCGCTTACAACTTGGGGCAGTCCAAGTGACAATTGGTTTAGAATATTATTGTAATATTCAGCTTTTGCTATTCTTAATTCATTCCATTTATCAAGTTGCTTAAGCTTAACTCTTAAAATAGCTGCTTGAATTTCATCAAGCCTGCTGTTATAGCCAATTATGGTATTGTAATATTTTTTACTGCTGCCATGGGCTCTGAGTATGCGTATCTGTCGGGCAAGCTCCTCATCATTTGTGGTTACAATGCCACCGTCACCATAACCACCAAGATTTTTGGTGGGGAAGAAGCTAAAGCAGCCCGCATGACCTAATGCTCCGGTTTTTTGTCCATTAAAAGCCCCACCCATAGCCTGGCATGCATCCTCGATAACTTTAATGCTATAACGATTTGCTATATCCATAATTTTATCCATTACAGCCGGCTGGCCAAACAGGTGTACCGGTATAATTGCTTTGGTGCGTTGTGTGATACTATCCTCAATTTTATTTACATCAATATTATAGCTGCCTTTGTCTATATCCACAAAAACCGGTGTAGCACCCACCCTTGAAATTGCTTCTGCAGTTGCAAAAAAGCTGTATGGACTTGTAATAACTTCGTCCCCCTGTCCAATTCCATACGCTTCGAGGCACAATATTAGTGCATCAGAACCGCTTGCAACTCCAACGGCAAATTTTGTGCCGCAGTAATCTGCAATTTCTTGCTCCAAAGCCCTGACATTAGGTCCTAAAATATATTTTAGGAC
>DHNF01000066.1:0-3299 GCA_002409375.1 Ruminococcaceae bacterium UBA5423 | reverse complement strand
CCCTAAAATATATTTTGCGCTTAATAAGACATCAGAAACCGCTTTATTTATTTCACGCTTTAAAGATATATACTGGGCTTTTAAGTCAATTAAAGGGATCATTTGTTATCCACCTCTAACAGTTCGTTTTTGGGTACGGACCGGATTTCCCGCGCGGGTATCCCCATGTAGACTTTACACGGCTGGGTATTTTTTGTCACTACTGCGCCTGCGGCAATAAAGCTTTCCTGTTCGATAGTGACGCCCGGAAGCAAAATTGAACCCCCGCCTATGCGAGCATTGTCTTTAATGGTGGCGCCTTTAATGTATTTAAATCGCTGTTCCGTTCTGCCCATAAAGTTATCATTTGTAGTTGTGACCATGGGGGCAATAAAACAGTTTTCGCCGATAGTGGTGTGTGCAGTTATGTAACTGCCACTTTGAATTTTGGTGTTGTTACCGATACTTACACAGTTTTCTGTTATGGTGCCAGTGCCAACAATCACATAGTCACCAACAATGCAGCCCTCTCTTAACACAGATGTATCTCCTATCAGACAGCAGCACCCAATTTTCGTTCCGGCATACAAGACTGCTCCTGCACCAACAGTTGTATCAGGGCCTATTTCAAGCGGCTTTAATGGTTCGGCAAACTTTACAGTGCTTGTTTTTGCCGGCCGGGGCTGTCTTCCGATAACAGCGCTTGATTCTATATTTACATTGTCGCCGATATTTGTGCCCGCATATATCGTCACATTGTTGCCAATTGATACATTGGAACCTATGACGACCTCATCGCCAATTACGCAGTAGTATCCTATGTTGACATTTTGCATGATCTTAGCCGAATTACTAATATGATTCATAATATTCTGCTTCCTTTCCTGCAAATGAAAGCGCTGACAGACAGGGGAGAGAGGGGGAGGAAAATTATTCTTGTAATTTAACCGGTAGTTTTAAATTTGCAGACTGGTATATTGCATTTATTAATTGCAATACCTCGATTGCTCGGTTGCCCGAAACAAGTGGCTCACGGTTTTGATTTATAGCCTGTATAAAATCCTCGATCACAAGCTTGTGTCCTGCAAGATTAATTTTATTGTTAAGTTGCTCTATGTTACTTTCGGCCTCGTCATCGGTTATACAGGAAAATTTCCATTTCTCTATCTTGGATAAAGTTTTGCCTGTCAATACTGCGGTTCCGTGACTTCCGAATACAGACAGACTCTCTTCAAGGTTCTCGGGATATAATGTCACGGCTGCTTCGATAATTCCTAAAGCGCCGTTCTTAAACTTTAAGGTACAAACGCATACATCCTCATATTCAATTTTTCGAAGCATTTTTTCACTATATGCAAACACCTCATCAACCGGCCCAATAAGCCAGTTAAGCAAATCAATGTTATGAATAGCCTGATTAAATAAAATACCGCCGTCCAGTTTTATTGTTCCTCTCCACGCGGCGGCATTATAATATTCCTCCGACCTGTTCCATCTTAGCACAGCACTTGCATGAGTAATTTTGCCAAACCATCCGTTGTCAACTGCTTTTTTTAACGCTTTCACAATTTTCTTTGCCCGGTTAGGATGCACAACGCCAAGCTTAGCACCTTTAAGTTTACACAACTCAATTAATTTTTTGCCTTGATCAATATCTAAGGTAAAGGGCTTTTCCACAAGGATATGCTTTCCAGCTTCAGCCGCTTTTTGCCCCATGGATGTGTGTAAACCGCTTGGGGTGCATATGATTACAGCATCGATATCAGCGTTTTTTAGAAAGCTGGTATAGTCTGTATAAGAAGAAATGCCGTTTTCTTTTGCAAATGTGAGCAGGTTTTGCGGGTTGATATCACAAACTGCTGCCAGCCTGGCGCCTTTAATTTGTTCCAATGCGTTAATATGTTTTTTTGCTATTTTACCGCAGCCCACAATGCCAAAACCAACTATGATTATTACCCCCTTATTTTAAATTAAAATGATTTTTTCTCTCCCTTCGGTTATATTTTTAGTTGCGTTTCTTGTGTCTATAATTATGTCGGCTGTATCTACAACAGCTTGATAATCGACACCTGAATGATCAGTGATTATCAATACACAATCACACTTTTTAAGCTGTTCTTCGGATAAATCCATCCAATCAATTTCAACCGTTGAGCCATCAGTATATTGCATTGATTTTATAAATGGGTCATGAAAAACAAGCTTTGCACCCATTGTTTTAAGCTGCTCGATAATTTTAAGAGCAGGGGATTCCCTGTAATCGCTTATATCCTTTTTATAAGCAACACCAAGTAAAAATATCTTGGAGTTTTTTATCGGTTTGCCAGATTTGTTCAAAGCTTTTACCACAGTATCAACTACGTATTGGTTAACTTGAATGTTTAACTCTCCGGCAAGTTCAATAAATCGTGTTCTGTAATCAAATTGCTTTGCTTTCCAGCTTAAATAAAAGGGATCTATCGGTATGCAATGCCCGCCTACTCCCGGACCGGGTAAAAAGGCATGTATACCAAAGGGCTTGGTAGACGCCGCTTCAATAACTTCCCAAACACTGATGTTCATTTTATTGCATAGCATCATCAACTCGTTTACCAAAGCAATATTTACAGCGCGATAAGTGTTTTCGAAAATTTTTGTCATTTCTGCAACGGTGGTAGAAGAAACCGGTATTACATTAGATATAATTTGGTTATAAAAGTATTGTGCAACCTCCAAACACTGTGGTGTAACCCCTCCGACTACCTTTGTAGTGTTTTTGGTTGAAAATACTTTATTTCCCGGATCAACTCTTTCAGGTGAAAAAGCCAGAAAAAAATCTACCCCTGTTTTTAGTCCGGAGGATTCCAAAAGGGGGAGAATAATTTCCTGCGTCATACCGGGATAGGTTGTACTTTCTAAAATGATCAGTTGACCTTTTCTTAAATATTTACTGATTTTAATGGCGACGCTTTCTACATAAGAAGTATCGGGGTCATGATGTTTATTGAGCGGGGTCGGAACACAGATTATGATAATATCTTGTTGCGGCAAATCCGAAAAATTATCGGCAGCGGATAATACACCATTTTCTACAAGCATACGCAATTCTTCGTCTGCAACGTCCTGAATATAGTTCTGTCCGGCATTTATCATATTAACTCTATCGATGTTGCGGTCGATTCCCAGCACATTAAACCCTGATTTTGCATTTTCCACTGCAAGCGGCAAACCAACATATCCTATCCCGATAACACATACCTTTGCGTTTTTGGCTTTAATTGCTTCTTTTATCGACTGAACATAATTTCTCATTAGCCATTCCGGCCCTTTCCATTAAAACT
>DHNF01000094.1:10294-10510 GCA_002409375.1 Ruminococcaceae bacterium UBA5423 | reverse complement strand
GCAAGGCGGCGCTCCAAATATCCCGCTCGGCGAAAGCATGGCATTTGCCACTCTTGCGCTTTCTCAGCTTGTTCACGCATTTAATGTGCGTTCGACACATTCAATTTTTAAAATCGGTATTCATACAAACAAATACATGCTGGGGGCGTTTGCCGCTTCGCTTACACTAATGCTCTCAGTATTGTTCTTGCCGCCTCTACAAGGGATTTTTGAAGT
>DHNF01000094.1:9226-10093 GCA_002409375.1 Ruminococcaceae bacterium UBA5423 | reverse complement strand
AGTTGCACCCTTTGTCATCGTGGAAATTTTCAAAGCTGTAATAAGTCTTATAAAAAAGTTCAAACCAAAAGAATTTTAAAACTACCACAAAAAGGGGCAGATTATTATGACAAACGAATCAGAAATAAAAAAGACTCCCACGCGTACCGAGCCATTTGCGTGGTTTACGCTTGAGAGATGCCTTAACGGACTCTTGATTGCATCGATTATTCAGCTAATATTGGCTTTGATGATTTATCTGATTGCATCGGTTTCATTTTATATATTGCTAATAGAGGCTGTTATTTGCATATCACTAGCCCTGTTTTCCCATTACAAAGCAAACACATCACGCCGGTCTCGCATAATTCTTCGTGTAATTTATATTATTTATATAACCGGTGTTGTTGCATTCGGTGCGGTTGCTGTTTTGATGGTATATTCAAAGCTATCATCCACGGGCGATGCCGAAACAGTGCTAATGACACAAACCATGCTGTGGATAGCGCTTGCAATGTTAGTTCTGCCCGCTTTGCTGTTTTTGCAGCCTGTCCTGGCTGTGGGCGCAAAGCATCGCCACCCCTTTGACCTGGTTTTCATGCGAATAGTGGCCATTTTTGTATTTATCCTGTCAATTTTGCTATGTGTTTATGCACTCGAATTCAGCCTGTTCGGTGACAGCAATTTAATCCTCACTTCGGTCAAATACACACCCGTGATTTTTGGACATGAATTTACAATTTCCATTAACATTGACAACATTCTGACACGCATACTTTTCTGCGCGTGCAGCGCGGCATTTGTTTTGTTTTCCTTTCTTGTACATTCAAAACCCGAGCATGCACGAAACAATGCGATTGATTAATTTATAAAACAATATGCGGCTGA
>DHNF01000094.1:8426-9096 GCA_002409375.1 Ruminococcaceae bacterium UBA5423 | reverse complement strand
TTTATAAAACAATATGCGGCTGATACGGCTGGCACTTTTTACCCCTTTTGGCATACTATGATATTAGATTTGTGTGAAAGAAGGGGAATAGTTTGTTGTCAAGGCAAGAGTATATCCAGGCTTCAATAGAAATAAATCTCTTTTTCCAAAGAATTATGAAAGAGCATTTATTTCTTATAGAAACCAACTTGCAGCCGGTTGAAATCGCCAATATAAAAAAAGCCAGAATGTTAAAGCATTGTTTTGAAAAACTTTTAGCTGAAACAGTGTATTATGCCGACGGGGTCATATCCGACAATGCTTTGCAGTCAAATGAATTTGTTACTCCCTATACTTTGAAGGCAGAAGAAGTCACTTCAATACTTACTGGTGCAAAAATAAATACAGATATCACTAAGAATGAATATGAGCTAATAAGTGATTCAAATTGTTATTTTAGCGAATGGTTTGAGAATGCTATTGATGATTTAAACAGACGGTCATACAATCTGCTGGAGGAAGTAATTTCATTTAAAAAGAAACTGTTATCAATGTCTTTAGAGTGCAAAATTTTTCTTACTCTATATCAAGAAATGTTAGAGCATGTGACCCGTGAAGCGGAATACTATCAGGATATATTAAATTCTATTCAGAAAAGGAATATTGCGGAAAAATCTTTATGCGATGAGCT
>DHNF01000094.1:4411-8339 GCA_002409375.1 Ruminococcaceae bacterium UBA5423 | reverse complement strand
CATTAAATCTCAATGAAAAATCTTTATGCGATGAGCTTAGCTTCTGGAACAATATAATGAGCGAACACGCCCAGTTTATTGATGGTATGTTAGATCCGACAGAGAAAGGCCTCAAACATACTGCAGCAGAAACTGCAAAGGCATTTGAAGAATTAGCCGAAGAATGTATCAGAGTGGCTGAAGAACAGATTGTTCAAAGCAGTATTATGTCAACTGAGGGAATAATAGAATATAAAACCGCAGCAACTCAAGGCATATTGCAGTGCAAAATCAAATCCATTATACCACCAATCTTAGCAGACCATGTTTTGCGTGAGGCTAATCATTATCTGAGGCTATTGATGATGATGGAAAAGCAATATTAGATTACATATAATAATTTCGCAACAAAAAATTAACGCCCGGAAAAGCCGGGCGATTTTTTTATTGGTATTATGTACTCAACCTTGTTTCAGCACTTTTTAACAAATTGAACAGTGAAGAAGCAAACAGCGGATAATCGGCGGATATTTTATCTGACGAAATAATCGGTGCTTCGTCAAGCCCGTTTTCGTCATCAACTTTGCCGCCTGCTGCCAAATGTCCAACCGTGGCAGCCGTACGGGCAAGTTCGCCGGTCACTGCCGGCTGGTATAAATAACGTGGTATAGAAAACAACGCTTGTGGGTTTTTGGGGTTTGCAGAGTAAAGCTGGCGAAAAATCGAGTAAACAGTGAGCATAAATGCAGCAGATGCCTCGGTGGTCATCGCTTTATTGTTGCAGCTCTGCAGCAGGTCGAATATGATATGTAGCGAATTAATTATAAGCTTTTTGTTAAGTACGGGCAAAACACTTTTTCTGAATTGGTTTTCCTTAACAGATGGATCATTTTCGGGGATCTCATCAACCGCTATCATTGCACCGGTTTTGTCGGGAGTACGACCCAGCAAATAATCACATGAAACACGATAAAAATCGGCAGCCCTCACTACAAATTCCAATCCGCATTCCCGAATCCCCTTTTCATAATGGGAAAGCAATGCCTGTGAAACTTTAAGCTCACTTGCAGCATTTTTCTGACTTATGCCCCGCTCTTTACGAAGCAATGTCAAAATTCTTGGAAAAGCGGTATTCATCACATGCACCTCAAAATATATATTAGCCAACACTATAAAAACATATCTACCGATAATAATCAGCAGATAAAAATATACTGTTTGTTTATGATTATAACCTATTTACTATCTGTTTGTAAATCGGCAATTTGTGATATTTTGGAATATTTTTTTATTATATTCTACAAAAATTTAAAATATGACGGCGGGGTGAGGGCACCGCGCCATATGGTAACACATTATATGGCGAAGTGCCCCCTCACCCAAATCTTTACTTATCACCTTGAACCAGGTTTTCAGCATAGCGGTTTAGCACATCTACTGAAGTAATATTTTCTTTGCGCTGCCGTATCATGTCCTGCACATATGAGGGCAACGATTCAAAAAAGTCGCCTGCCTGCTTGTTGCGTGTTAATAAATCATCAAGTCCATTATATTTTTGCTTGTTCAAACAAAATCCCCCCAAGGTTTATATTCTTATACATACTGTAATTCATCGGGTAAATTCAAAAGTATATATAATTTAGTTTTAACACAGGTAAACAATAAAATTATGGTAATATTTGTTTATGTTTTAATTGAAGTATATTAGCTGCTGTGTTAAAATTAAAATAAGTAAAGTCAAAACGCGATCAACATGCCGTAGGCGAGAACAGTGTTCGCCCGCAAATCCGTATACGCAATCAACTATCAATAGTAATTTTGGAGGTATATGATGAGTCAAATAAATAAAGTAAACCGAGCAAGAATTTTAGCGCCGGTGGCGGCACTGATTTTCGTGCTGTTAATGTATTGGTTGATGCTGCCTCCTATCAATCCCGTAAGTGCAAATTTTTGGGTGTTTGTGCTGTTGACTGCTGCTGCATTTATTTTGGCATTTACTTTGCCTAATAAGTCATGGTCAGACATAGCATTTGAAATAAAAAGCCAGCATATGCCACGGCACAAGGGTGTGCGTATTGCTCTATCAGTTTTTGGCGGGGCCATTATACTTGTTATTCTGCTGTGGCTTTGGGGTCAGCCAGTATTCAATGCATCAAAATATAAGGACTTATTGATTAAAACTGAGGGCGATTTTACTGCAGATGTATCGGAATTATCGATGAACCAGATACCGGTCGTAGACCGTGAAACTGCTGTTCAACTTGGCAAACGCAAGTTAGGTGAAATTGCGGATTTAGTGTCGCAATTTGAAATAGCAACCGACTATACCCAAATTAATCTAAATAATCGACCTGTTCGCGTGACTCCTCTTGTATATGCCGATATTTTTAAATGGTATAACAACCATAAAAAGGGCATACCGGCATATATTCAGGTGGATATGGTTACCCAAAAAACAACGCTTGTGCACCTTGAAAATGGAATAAAATATTCTCCAAACGAATATCTGCTTCGAGATTTGACGCGTCATCTTCGTTTTGCTTATCCCACAAAGCTATTTGACACATATTTGTTCGAGGTGGATGAAAGCGGTACGCCTTATTGGATTGCGCCCACATATTATTACCGCATCGGTGTATGGGGCGGGCGCGACATTGAGGGTGCTGTACTGGTAAATGCAGTAGACGGCTCCCATAAATGGTATCGTGTAGACGATATCCCCGAGTGGGTAGATCGTGTTTATAGGTCGGATCTTGTAATAGAACAACTTAATTACAACGGAAAATTCCAGGACGGCTTTATAAACTCATTGATTGGACAACGCGGAGTGCTGCAAACTACTTCGGGCTATAATTATATCGCAGTAAATGACGATGTGTATCTTTATACAGGAATAACCTCAGTAACCGGCGATCAGTCCAATATAGGCTTTGTCTTAGTCAACATGAGAACAAAGGATACAAAATTTTACAGCATACCGGGAGCCGAGGAGGTTTCTGCAATGTCGTCGGCCCAGGGACAGGTACAGCATTTAAACTATATTGCCACATTTCCGCTGCTGTTAAATGTGGCTAATAGGCCGACATATTTTCTATCTCTTAAGGATGCAGCAGGCCTTGTTAAAATGTATGCTTTTGTTGATGTAGAACGGTATCAAATTGTGGGAACAGGCACTTCGGTGTCAGACGCGCGCTCTAACTATGTCAAGTCGCTAACACGGGAGGAAGGCGTCAGTGCCGGCTCGGGCACCCGTGTAAACGGCAAAATCGCACAGATTTATACAGCTGTGGTAGATGGTAATACAAATTATTATATAATGCTCGAGGGCAGCGATATCGTTTATATTGCTCCCATAAAAGTTTATGATAGGTTGCCCTTTTTAAATGTAGGAGACAATATTGATTTGGCATATTCCGGAGATGACAATACACGTGAGGTTTTGTCAATTACAGGTGAGTGACTGAGTGCTTTGTGTTTTAAACTAACAAACGGGAGCGGTGTGACACCGCTCCCGTAAAATTATTTTATATTGTAATCAAATCCATACAAAAACCGTCATATTGCTTAAGCCACTGCACACCAAACTTTGATTTCAAAACAGAACGCGCTTTATCCCATCTCGAAGTTCTTATATCTAAGTTGTGAAAATCACTTCCAAATATCACAGGATACTCCTGCTTTATAAGTTTAATCACAGCACGGCGTGTATAACGGTCAAACAACGCTTTTTGATTAAATTGGAACACCGCATTGTCAAATTTCAATATCTCTTGAATTTCATCTTTTTTATACATTTTCATGTACCTGTCAAGATGTGCAAATACCGGTTTGATTGACTGGCTGATGCTCAGGTTATAAACTTCTTCAAGTGACCAGCTCTGGTATGTATACGGCAGCTCGACCAATAACAAATCGGTATTTCCAAAGCAAAGTGGTCGCAAGTCTAATT
>DHNF01000094.1:0-4265 GCA_002409375.1 Ruminococcaceae bacterium UBA5423 | reverse complement strand
TGTATGTCTCTTTCGACATAGACCTCGGCCGCCGGTATAATTTTTGGCATGCCTTCCGCTTGTTGACCCTCAAGTATCTCAAGTGCCTGCTGGCGCTCTTGCAAAAACTCGGTCAATGGCTGGCGGTGTGGGTAAAAGTGAGGTGTAGCGGCAACAGTCCCTACCCCCTGTTTTTTTAATATAGCCAGCATTTCAAGCGCCATATCCAAATCATGTGCACCGTCATCTATGCCGGGGAGAATATGAGTATGGAAATCAACAATCATCAAAAAGCCTCCTGCAACGCACCACCTTACCCAATACTAATATTAGATATATGCTGGAAAATAGGTAATTCTTAAGTTTTGGTGTTGTTTAATCTTTTGCAAGCATGAATTATTTCCTATCCGTTGCTTTTGAATATTCATATACATAACCGTAATGATAGCTTTTGGAGCTGCGCGATTCATTTACAATTATGCCAAGAATGTTGACACCTGCAAACTCACAACTTTTTATGCATTTTTGAAGCTGTTCATGCCGTGATTGTTCTTGCCGAACTATCAATACGATGCCTGCAGTCTGCTTTGCTACTATAACGGCATCGGATACTAAGTTCATGGGCGAAGCGTCCAAAATCACATAATCATACGCCTTTTCAACAATACCCAACAAATCCTTCATACGGGACGATCCCAAGAGCTCGGAAGGGTTAGGCGACAAAGGCCCGGCAGTAATAATATCAAGATTGGGGACAACATTTTCATGAAGAGCTTGCTCGATAGTGTCTATACCACATAATATGCTTGTAACTCCCTTGCCTGTGGTTAATCTAAAAAGCCGATGAACCGAAGGTTTGCGCAAGTCGCAGTCCATCAACAGCACCTGTGCGCCGGTCTGTGCAAGGACAATTGCAAGGTTTGCAGATGAAGTAGACTTACCCTCGTTAGGCATGGCGCTCGCTATAACAAAGCTTTTACTGCTGGTTGTCGCAAGAGTATACTGGAGGTTTGTCCTAATAGTTTTAAATGCCTCCCTAACATGGAACGGCGAACTTTCAGAAAGCAAAGTATGGTCTCGCCCGCCCCTCTTGCCTGCCAACGGCTGAACGACATTCTTACCACTTGTGTTAATGTTCATGACGAATATCCCCCTTTAACCTGCGAACCAAGGACCGGAATGGAACCAAGCACCGGAATATCATAGTATTTTCTGATATCGTCTTCTCCTTTAACGTGCGTATCCATCATCTCTTTAAGGATTATGTATAGTACAGCAATAAATGCACCAAGTATAAGCCCTATTATACTGTTCATCATAGTGTTTGGCGACGACGGACTAAGATTAGGGATAGCTTCGTCCACTACTTCAACAGTACCCGCTTTGGTAATCTGTTTAATTGATTCGGGTGCTATCTTTGCAATTGCATTAGCAATTTTTGCCGACAACTGCGGATTTTCAGTGGAAACAAATATTTCCATAACCTCGGTGCCTTCAACAGATTTGACATCAAGCATTTTTTTTAGCTTGTTCGTGGTAAACTGCAAACTCTCGGACGCAATTACTTGACTTAAAACCTTATTGCTTTGTATAATAACTCCATATGTACTAACCAGCTTTTGAGAAGCGGTAATATCGTTATAATTAATTCTGTCTTGGGGCTCAATAATTTTTGCGTTGCTGACATACAATTTAACCGACGATGTATATTTGGGAGTAATAAGTAGCTTTGTGTATCCAAACGCTACAAGTAAACCGATAGCCGAAACCAAAACAATAATCCAAAGCTTTTTTAATAAAAGATGGATAAGTTCTAACAAATCCAAGGAACTTTGCATTTTTTTGCCTCCTCTAACCCTTATACAGATACATGATTTTATTTTTGACAATGCCCCTGATTTCTGTATTATAGCATACAATATATTTTAATGAAATACAAAATTTCATTTTTATGGTTAGTCCTTTTAGAAATATATCAAAATCTTACAATAAAAATTAAATAGCGTTCCATATTTAAAAAATTCTACATTATTTTAATAATTTCACTTAATTTATTTATTTTTCGACCGATATATATATATAATCAAATAGGTAAATTTATAGGTAAATTTAAACTCCAATGAATATAAAATATTCTTAACAAATATTTTGATATTTCGATTGCGATAGCAGTTGCAGTGGTGTATAATTTAGAAAATTCATCTATTTGGTTTTAAGCAAATAATCCGAAGGGGGATTTAGTAATGAAAAAAGCGTTATTAATGGTTATGTGCATTTTACTGATTGCAGTGGCATTTCAAACCGCATCGGCAGCCGGACTGGATGCAAACAAACAAAAGGTGATTGATGCACTCAAATCGTCAATTACCGTAAACGGTAAGGAGGTTACTTTGCCGTCCGATTTGCTCAACCAGGCCGAGAACTATCTCAAAAGGGACGATGTAACCATCACCTCCACGCAGGCTGATTCAATTGCAGAATATGTCGAATCGGCATTGGATCTTGTCAAAAGCTCCGGCGCAACCACAGTCAGCGATTTGAGTGCTTCTGAAAAAACCGAACTTCTGTCAATTATCAACAATGCAGCAGCAGTTGCCGACCTGACTGTTGTAAGCGATTTTTCAAAAAACACTATTTCAGTTTTGGCTGACGGCCAGATGGTCGCAACTGATGAGCCCGCGCTTAAAGTCACAGGTATGGCTTTTAACACTTTTGCCGTGTTGTTGGGCTTTGCCGCTCTTGCATTAACAGGTTGTTTTGTTGCTGCCCGCAAGGCAAAGCTTTTCGAATAAATCATGTGGTTCTCGTATTTTAACAAAAAAGCAATGGCATATTTATATATGCCATTGTTATTTTGTGCAATAGGTTACATTGTGCTGTACTTTTCTCTCGCGCCTTTTGTTGTCCCGGTTATTTCATCAATGAATTTGATTATATCCGAAAGCAAGATGGATCACTCATCAAGACTGGAGTCCATCTTTAAAGATGGCAATGATCTTGAGAATTTAGAAGTCGTAAATGAAAAAGAAATAGTTATGCCTACTTATGGCACACATTATGCCCGTCTGGAAATTAAGTCGGCGTCTGTTTCGACAGACCTTTATTTTGGCGACAGCAGTGCCGTGCTAAAAAAAGGTGTTGGCCAGTATATCGGAAGTTTTATACCGGGTTGCGGCAGACCTTTGCTTGTTGGCGGACATAACAACAGTGCGTTTAACAGCTTGCAATTTGTCAAAAAAGGCGACATTGTCACAATCACAACAAACTACGGCATATATAAATATAAAATTACCAGCACCCGCATTACTGATCACAAAGATAAGAGCGCATATGATTTGTCCCTACAGAAAGAGCAGCTTATTCTTTACACCTGCTACCCATTCGACACACTTGGGCTTACTTCAAAACGCTTTTTTGTATATGGGGATAAAATATCAGGACCGGCAATTGTCTCAGACAATTAATTTTTGAGAGGATTCCTTAGTATATGAGCAAAAGTCTTGCTAAGCATATCGTCAGCTCGATGTTGTCTTTTATAATGATGATATGCATATCTGTTCTTGTTTTAATAATATGCCTTGCACTCACGCTGTTTAATGTAGGTTTTATAACCTACCAAATGAACGACACCTATTATTTTGCTGCAATTGATTCACTAAACAACACGCTAAAGAATGAAATTGCACCACCAAGTGGTTTTCCGGAAGAAGTGTTTGACGATCTTTTTAATAAAGGCGTCGTCCAAGAGGATTCAATAGCGTGCGTTAAATCCATTATGCTGGGTTTAGATTTACCATATAACACCCCGCGCATTCGACAGTTATTGATGGATCGTTTTACAGAGTTCGCACAGCAGAACAACATTCCCCTCAACGATAATAATCTCGATTCCCTGACAGATTATTGCATTGAAGAGTATGAACAGCAAATTGTTGTATCGTATCTTAAAAGTTTTGCGCCCATTAAGCGTACATTCGATAATTACTTTACATATGCACTGCTTTCATTTTCTGCTTTGCTAATTTTGGCAACACTGTTTTTATTCAGAATACATAAATTCAAACACCGTGCCCTTCGATTCAGCATATACAGTCTTTTTGCCTCTTCTTTAATATTAATTCCACTACCGCTTATTTTGCTGATTCATGGCGGTTACACAAAAATAAACATTATGCCCGAGCATGTAAAAATGCTTTTTGTATCGATGATGCGGTCAACGCTTTTATCAGTTCTTTTGGGAGGGCTGATTCTTGCGGCAATTGGCTTTTTGCTTATCCTTTTAACCA
>DHNF01000092.1:4390-5187 GCA_002409375.1 Ruminococcaceae bacterium UBA5423 | reverse complement strand
AAGTAATTGGTACAAAATAAAGATTAAAAAATTAACCCTATGAATTGACAATCTTAAAATGCGGTTTATAATAATTATAATAAAAGATAGAAATTTTTGTTATTCTGTTAAGGAGAAGTTTTATGGCACAAAAATCGTACAATGCTTATTTAACCGCACAAAAACAATTTGACGATGTAGCTGATAAAATTGGGTTAAACCAATCAATACGGGAACTGCTGCGTCAGCCCAGCCGCGAATTTCATTTTACCATTCCGGTGAAAATGGATGATGGTACCACAAAAGTATTTAACGGCTATAGAATTCAGCACAATGACGCCCGCGGCCCTGCAAAAGGCGGTATACGCTTTCACCCGCAGGAGACTGTTGATACCATAAGAGCATTATCCATGTGGATGACATGGAAATGTTCAGTGGTGGATATTCCCCTTGGAGGTGCTAAAGGCGGCATTATATGTGACCCCCGTAATTTGTCGGCCGGTGAACAGGAGCGTTTATGCCGCGGTTATGCAAGACAAATGGCAAAGAACATGGGACCGACTGTGGATGTGCCGGCTCCCGATGTAATGACAAATGGTCAGCACATGCTGTGGATGTTAGATGAGTATGAGACAATACAGGGTGGCCATTATCCGGGAATGATAACCGGAAAGCCGGTGGGTATGGGCGGCTCACTTGGGCGCACAGAAGCTACCGGTTACGGAGTAATATATAATCTTAGAGAAGCACTTAAAGTATTAAACATTGATATTGCAAAAACAACTGCGAGTCTTCAGGGCTTTGGCAACGTGGCAGAG
>DHNF01000092.1:639-4133 GCA_002409375.1 Ruminococcaceae bacterium UBA5423 | reverse complement strand
ATCGCGTACTTTCCGTAATGTTAATGGGCTTGACATAGATAAATTGGCAAGCATCAAGGATTCTTTTGGCACCATTGATAAGGAAAAAGCTATCCAAATGGGATGCGAGCTGCTTGATGGAGACGAGTGGATTGCCCAGGATGTTGATATTATTCTTCCCTGTGCACTTGAAAATCAGCTTACGCCTGCAACTTTTGCAAAGGTCAGCAAACAGGTTAAGATAATTTGTGAAGGTGCCAACGGACCAACTACACCTGATTGTGATGAATTGATAAAAGAGAGAAATATTTATCTTATTCCCGATTTTCTATGCAATGCAGGTGGGGTGACTTGCAGTTATTTTGAGCAAGTACAATGCAACATGAACTACTTTTGGCCAAAAGAGGAAGTTTTGGAGAAACTGGATCAAAAGATGACTTCGGCTTTCCACGCTGTTCATAATCTTGCTTGTGAAAAAGGGATTTATATGCGTGATGCGGCATATGTTATTGCAATTAACCGTGTGGCAGAGGCTGTAAAACTTCGCGGCTGGATATAATAATTAATATGCAAATGGCGGGATGAGGTCATCCCGCCATACTTTTTATATTCCTCTGTATCAATCAACGCCAAAGTGGTGTACTATATTCTGGCAACGCCGCTTTTTCGCGCTGCTGCTGAAACTGCCTCGGCCACTGATTTGCCAACCCGTGTGTCAAATGCTGTGGGAAGAATATAATCTGCCGATAGCTCGTCATTGGTTAAAAGTCCGGCAATTGCGTTTGATGCCGCTATCAGCATTTCGTCATTTATGTCACTGGCACGAACATCAAGCGCACCGCGAAAAATGCCTGGAAATGCTAGAACATTGTTGATTTGATTAGGAAAATCCGAACGGCCGGTTCCCACGACTGCCGCCCCGGCGGCTATAGCTTCGTCAGGGTATATTTCCGGGTCGGGGTTTGACATTGCCAACACAACGGCATTTTTCGCCATACTTTTAACCATGTCTGCCGTTACAACGCCGGGTGCAGATACGCCGATAAAAACATCTGCACCGCGCATAGCATCACTCAGTGTTCCTTTAATACGATTGCGGTTGGTCATAAGGCTAATCTCGGCTTTTGAGCCGTTTATACCGGGCTTGTCCTCGTACAAAATCCCCGATCGGTCGCACATTACAATATCTTTTACTCCAAGCTTTAACAACAGTACGGCAATTGCAATTCCTGCCGAGCCCGCACCGTTAATGACACAGCGCACCTCGCTCATTTGCTTATCAACATATTTTAGGGCGTTGATCACAGCGGCGCCCGTCACAACCGCGGTTCCGTGCTGGTCGTCGTGAAAAACGGGGATATCACAAAGTTCTTTAAGTCTGCGCTCAACCTCAAAGCAGCGGGGAGCCGCGATATCTTCAAGATTTATACCGCCAAAGCTGCCTGAAATAAGATATATGGTTCGTACAAGCTCATCAACATCCTTTGTGCGGACACAAAGCGGAAATGCATCTACCTGCCCAAACTCCTTAAAAAGACAGCATTTGCCCTCCATTACGGGCATGCCGGCCTCGGGCCCGATGTCGCCCAACCCCAGCACAGCCGAGCCGTCAGTTATAACTGCCACGGTATTCCAACGGCGTGTAAGCTCAAATGACTTGGTTATATCTTTTTGTATTTCAAGGCATGGTTGAGCAACGCCGGGAGTGTAGGCAATCGAAAGCTGTTCGCTGTTTTTTACCTGTGCACGGGGAGTTATTTCCACCTTGCCTTTCCATTCATAATGTTTTTCAAGTGCTAACTGCTTAATATCCATTATACCATTCTCCTCAAACCTTTGATTTAAAGCTAACATTAACCGTTTTGTGGTAGTATATCATAATAGCAAAAAAATGTCAGCAAAATATTACATAACCAGTAAGCTATGTTTTTGTCCCCGCTGTTGTTGAAAAATATCTTGAAATAACCGAGCCGGATTTAAAATTTAATTATTAATAAGTCATATTTCTGGAGAGCGATAGACTGCTTCTGATTATAATGAATGCATATTAAAAACGAGTAAAAAAGAGTAAAAAAGAGATACCACAAAAAACGGTGTCTCTTTTGCTTGTTGTCTTAATAAAAAGGTGGTATAATAAGTTGTCTTAATAACAATAAAATTGGGGAATTGAAGTATTTAATGGGACTAAGAGAAAATATCAGGAATATTGCAATAATTGCACATGTAGACCACGGCAAAACCACGCTTGTTGACCAGCTATTGCGGCAAAGCGGTGTATTCAGAGAAAACGAACAAATAGCAGAGCGGGTGATGGATTCCAACGAACTTGAGCGCGAGCGCGGCATCACAATTCTATCAAAAAACACTGCCGTTATGTACGGGGACACGAAAATAAATATTGTAGATACACCGGGACATGCCGATTTCGGCGGCGAGGTCGAACGGATTTTGATGATGGTTGACGGCGTTTTGCTGCTTGTGGATGCCTTTGAGGGCTGTATGCCGCAAACTCGGTTTGTGCTTAAAAAAGCGCTTGGGTTGGGCAAGAGACCGGTTGTAGTTGTCAACAAGGTCGATCGTGACGGAGCACGCCCGTCACAAGTAATTGACCAAATACTTGATTTGTTTATAGAACTGGGCGCTGATGATCAGCAGCTTGAATTTCCGGTAGTGTATGCATCGGCACGCGATGGGTATGCATCACTTGACGCCGACACACGGCAAGGCGACATGCAGCCTTTACTCGAAGCTATACTGCGGCATGTACCTGCACCAGATGTGGATACAGAAGGGCCGCTGCAGATTTTGTTTTCGAATATTGAATATGACGATTATGTCGGCCGTATAGGGATAGGCAGGGTTGAGCGGGGCAGCGTTAAAAGCGGGCAAAATGTGACTGTTTGCACAACTGCCGGCACTACAATCAATGCGCGTATCGGCAAGCTATATCAGTTTGAGGGACTGAAAAGAGTTGAATATGAGTCGGCTGTGGCGGGCGACATTATTGCCGTTACCGGAATTGCCGATTTAAATATCGGCGAAACGGCGTGTGACACCGAGTTTGTTGAGCCTTTGCCTTTTATTAACATTGACGAGCCGACAATTTCCATGCTTTTTATTGTAAATAACAGCCCGTTTGCCGGAAGAGAAGGGAAGTTCGTCACATCTCGCAATTTACGGGATCGTCTTTTCCGCGAGGTTAAGACAAATGTCAGCCTGCGTGTCAAAGAGACTGACAGTACCGATGCATTTGAGGTATCGGGGCGGGGCGAGCTCCACCTTTCAATTTTGATAGAAACCATGAGACGGCAGGGATATGAATTTGCGGTCAGCCGCCCGAGCGTTATAATTAAAANNTTTTAGAGCCTATCGAGTTTTTAATGATAGAAGTGCCTGAACAATATGTCGGCGTTGTTATGGAAAAGCTCGGCACACGCCGAGCAGAAATTGTGAATATGTATGCGCGCGAAACCGGTATTAGTTACTTGGAGTTTCGCATACCGTCCCGCGGGCTG
>DHNF01000092.1:0-483 GCA_002409375.1 Ruminococcaceae bacterium UBA5423 | reverse complement strand
CATACCGTCCCGCGGGCTGATGGGGTATCGACAGCAGTTTTTGACCGACACAAACGGCAACGGTATTATGAACAGTGTTTTTGATGGGTATGAGACGTACAAGGGCGATATACCTCAGCGTGTTCAAGGGTCGCTTGTTGTTTTTGAAACAGGAGAAACGACAACCTACGGATTATATAATGCGCAGGAACGCGGCATGTTGTTTATTGGCGCCGGAGTTGCAGTATATGAGGGTATGGTAATCGGGCAAGCATCTAAAAGTGAAGATGTTGTCGTCAATGTATGCAAGAAAAAACATGTTACAAATATGCGCGCAGCAGGCTCGGATGATGCACTGCGGCTCACAACACCGGTTACGCTGTCGCTTGAGCAAATGCTGGAGTTTATAAATGACGACGAGTTAATCGAGGTCACTCCAAAATCTATTCGCATACGCAAAACTGTTCTAACCAAAGAACAGCGTATGAAGCAACAGAACAAGAA
>DHNF01000134.1:20206-24471 GCA_002409375.1 Ruminococcaceae bacterium UBA5423 | reverse complement strand
TTTAATGAGAATCAGTATTATTATCGCTCAAAACAAGGGCAGTCGTTTTATTTTGCAATCAAAAAATTTGGGCGGGATGAGGGCATCCCGCCCACTTTTAATCGAATATTAGTTTTAGAAAAGAGTAGTTTTAAAAAAACCTGTCTTCGAATGTTTGTTCATCTATTGTTTCTTTGCCGAGTTGAGATACTGCTTTATTGTTTTTAGGATTAACAACAATTTTATCATAATATTTGTATGTCGAAAATGCTTTTGTATTGGGATTGTGGCAATAGACGACCTTTGTCTTTGCCTCGACTCCTAATAAACAAAGCAAGGAATAAAATGCCGATTTGCCGGTGTAATAAATTACAGTATCAAATGAAATATCTGCAAAATTTCTTCGTATATTGCGCTTGAAAAGCTTGTTTGTTAATTTTATAAGCGATTCATCATTCATACCGCAAGAAGATATTCTTTTTATCGCTTTCCATTCAGTAAAATTCACACACATTGGCCGCACGCTTTTATAGAAGATTTTTGCATTACGGTTTATTTTTTTCTGCATTTGACGGTTTTCATGTATACTTTTTAAATAAATTGTAATCTGATATTTATCATAATCTATCTTGTCAAGAAAATTTAAAAACTTAGATGTAATTGTGAAATCATTGAGGTCGTCGAAAATAATTAGTATGCTTTTTTTATCGCTTGCATTGTTGGTCAACGTAAAATCTGATTCATACTTTTTGTTCCCGAATATTGCATCGCATACTCTTTCACATGCGTGACCGTCGTCATTTCCTACAAACCTATTTTTAAAAGAATTATACTCGGTCATTTTTTCTTGTGATATGCTGTCAATATTATTAATTGCTTCAACTACCCTCTCCGAGGTGCGGCATATGGGAGCCGGAATATCATTTAAATCAAGATAAAAATCTATTTCCCCGCCTCTGTGATTTAAGTATTCGGCTTCGTCAAACGGGAACAAAATCAACGGATTGCCGGTTATCATATAATCAAATAAGATTCCCGAATAGTCGGTAATTAGTATATCTGTGATAGACAACAACATATTTGTCTCTATATCAAACGGAACAACACGTTTGATTTGTTCATCTGTGAGACAATCCTCTGACATAATGTGAAGTTTTATAAGAACAGTGTATTCATCCCCCAAGCCACTGCTTATCTTATCATAATGCTTGAAAAATATATCCATGCTATTTACTGGTTTTGAAACCGTACCGCGCCAGGTTGGTGCGTATAAAACTACCTTTTTATTATTCGGGATATTAAGCGATTCCCGAATTTTTTGCTTATCCGCATGATATATCAAATCGTTTCTCGGGTATCCCAACTCTAATATTTTACCCTGATAAAGAGTATCGCAATAATAAGCCTTAAACAGACGCTCGGAAGTATATCTGTTAGGGCTGAAAAAGAAATCCGAATCCAACAGGCTTTTTGCCAAATTATGTGTTTCCCATATCAAATCAGTGTGCGCACCAAGTGATTTTAACAACGTGGAATGCCATGAATGGACATAAACCTGTCCTTCTTTCTTGATATAATATGTTGTTAATGATGAGTCAACGATTAAATATTTGCTTGTTTGTGCATACTTTGCATAGTTTTTGTAATCTGTTGTTTTGACAACAATCACACGGTCATCACCTAAATACGGCAAAACCCGTGGATTTTGTTTGTCATCTACTAAAATCACATGCTTAAGATGCTTGTAATCCGGGTTGCCGTATAAATATTTAAAAATCGCATATGGATTGCCATTAAAATTCCCACCGCGGGCGGCGCAATAAAACACGTGATCCTCAAGCAGGTTTCCTTTTTCGTAATGATAAGCAAAGCTTTTAGCCATTCGATTTTTATCACTGAATTGCCAGGCTGTAGCACTTCCAACGCTGGAATTTTTAATTAAATTTTTTATTCTTTTTGTCAAACTCTTTCCAAGCTTTGGATCCCTCAATTTTTGCGGTAAGCAGTAAAACAGTTTAAGGGCAAAGCTATATTTGTATCTAAATTTATTATACGGTTTTTTATTGTATTTGTTATAATATTTAAAATATTTGTTATTTCTCCACCCTTTAAAATTCTTGTTTAGATACTTGAAAGATTGTTTAATATAGTCGTTTATAAAGCGCTTATCCGTAACCCAATTTAATGCCCTTAGCCTGACAGAAATAATAATTCTGCACTGTTCGGCTAATGCATAGTAACAGCTTTTAAAACAATCTTTGTTTTTATAAAAGTCTATAATAATATCCCATGACTTAAATGCATCATATAACCTGTTATCAAAAGTATTGATGGACGAATCTTCCCTGTCTACCTGATAGAAATAAAGGGTCTCATCAACAAGCTCTACTTTATTTGCTAAAAGAAGTAGGGGATAGGTCATTGCCGAATCTTCACAAAGCCTAAGTAAGGGCATTTTTATTTTGTTTTCGATTATAAGCTTTCTTTTAAATATTTTATTTGCTAAATATGGGCGGCTGCCTAAAATAATCTCCGGTCTTTCCTGAACACAGCTTCCGAATGCATTCTTGTCAATAACGTTAGGAATACTAGCGTAACCATTTTTACGAAATCGTTTATATCGGCAGACAACAACCTGTGCACCTGTATCATCTGCTTTTTTAACCATTTTCTCATACATATCAAGAGATATATAGTCATCGCTATCAACAAAGCCAACATAATCTCCTGACGCCCTGCTAATACCAAAGTTTCTGGTATCGGCAACCCCTGTATTTTCTTTTTGGTATGCCTTGATAATGTGTGGATATTTTTTCTTATAATCATCTATGATTGCCTGTGAGTTATCCGGGGATCCGTCATTTATCACAATTATTTCAATATTCTGTAAGGTCTGATTTACAAGCGAATCAAGACATCTTGGTAAGTATTCCTCTACATTGTATACAGGGACAATAACAGAAACCCGAACATTATCTGAGTTTTTTAACTCGTTTTTTATCGGTTCTTCAACAAACGAATGATTAATTGTAAAATCATGATTTCTGCCTTTGCGGACTCTCTTGGACGGCAAATCCATGTAATTTTTGCCGTAAATTGTTTTTAGCATATACTCTGCTTCACTTGGAACAGGAAGCATATGGCCTTCAAACGACTCAAGCCTTGTCTCTTTAAAAAAAGACTCTGGAAAAACCTGTCTTGATAATGGATGATAACTACATAAATTGATTACAAATTTACGAGGTCGGTTGTTAAATTTTCGCATTTGTCGGTCGATAAGTTTAACCAAAATATTTGTGCTGACAATTTTGCTTAAAATCCACATCGCATATCTGTGTGGCTTTTTATTCATGACCAAAGAATACCCTGTCTTAATAAACAAAAATCTTCTCAGCAAGCGTACAACCCGCATCTGCATTTTTTGCGCGCTACTATATCTTTTTGGCACATAATCAAGAGGGAAAACATCAATGTACGGCCCATTATACATAGCTACTTTACTCATTTTCTCTTGAATAAATTTAGTTTTCCTTGTCATTTGAATCTTTGCGCCAAGCACCCAATGTTTTGGGTTGGTTTCAAAAGAGTCAAGATTATAGCCTGCAGGAAAATCCTGTTGAGCAAGCATAATAAAACGGTCATAGTCATCTCTGGGCATCAGTATGTCAACATCATCGTCCCAAGGTATAAATCCTCCGTGGCGAATAGCACCTAACAAAGTGCCTTCACCCAGATAATAGGTTATGTTGTGCTTTTTACAAAATTCGTCTACCTTTAAGAGAATCTCGAGCTCCAATTGCTGTAACTCTCTTAATTCTTCCTGAATTTTATTTTTTTTATTTTCCGAACCATTTAAATTAAATATCATTTCGTATAATTCCCTGATATTATCGCGGCTTAAAACTATCGGGTTGTTACCCAGACGAATGGGATTGACTGAATCTGTTAAAACTTCAATGTCCGCTCTATCTTTAAGCTCGGGTGTATCCAAGCCGAAGAGATGAAATATGAACTCAAACTGTTCCAGCACATCAAGATCGTTTGTTGTATTAATGCCAAAAACTGTTTTGTATATATTTAAAGCATCGCGGATATGTGCATCTGTAATGCCCGGTGCTGTTTGGTCCATGTTACCAAGCATAAAGCGCCATACCTCAGGCAGACACAGGCCGACTGCATGTCCATGTGAAATTCCATACATAGAGGTCAGCTCATAACTCATTGCATGTGCCGCCGTTGTTTGTGAGATATTAATTGCTTTGCCGCTCAAATTTGCAGCTTTCATC
>DHNF01000134.1:14568-20047 GCA_002409375.1 Ruminococcaceae bacterium UBA5423 | reverse complement strand
GGCATGTCCGTTGAGGAACTTGGTCAAGTATGGTAGTATATTATCAATAATAAGCTGCAGTCCTGTTTGGGCATAACCTCGGCATTTTTCGTTTGAATTTACTGACCAAATCGCCTCGATGCACTGGCACATTGCATCAAGTACTGTGGATTTTTTCTGGTATTCGGGCAGCGTTTCCAAAAATTTGGGCTCAAGAAAAACATATTCGGGCACAATCGTGTCATGGCAAATCGATTGTTTTTTGCCATTATAATATAGCACGCTGAACCGCGTTGATTCACTGCCTGTACCCGCAGTAGTGGGCATAGCAATGTGTTTTACAGGATTATAAACAAACTCCTGCTCAAGATAGTTCGTGCTGCTGTCCAGTGCTGAAAAAAGCTTGATGTTTTTTGCGGTATCGATAGCACTGCCACCGCCAACCGATATAATAAAGTCGCAATTTTTCTTTTTAAATAACTGAACTCCGTGTTCAACCTCTTCATACAACGGGTTTGGGCTGAAATCGCTAAATTTGACAAGTTCTATGTTAAGGTTGTTAAAATAATCACTGATAAACAACTTATCAAAAATTTTATCGCACACAAGCATAGGTCTTTTTGCGCGATTTTCCTTTAATATTTCGGCAATTTTAATGTAATCGCCTGCGTCGAACATTATCTCCTGTTCGTCAAAATCAAATTGTCGAATTTCCTCACTAACCCTGTCCAAATCCTCTAAATTATCCACTTCGTCGATATAAAAGTCTTCATATTCGAACGCCTTAATCTCAAGGTGCATAAGCAGCTCATTAAGCGCATTTTCGGCATAAACCTTGTCGTTACCAACCTTTATATATTCTTCTACCTTTTTTGTCCATGCATTAAGCTTGTCCTTGCTAAGCTTATATAAGGGCTGAAATGCAAAGCAATTCGAATCAAATATATTAACCGACACTTCACGAATATTGCCTGCAATAATTCTTGCTTTAAAGTCCTTTTTGGGCAATGGTTTTGACATGCTTGCAGTTGCAAGAGATTTATTATCACTCTTAAGTAATTCTTTAATCAGTTTCTTGTCAAACACCAAATCCCCATGAAGTATTAACGCATCGTCATCAAAATGCTCGCGTGCAAGATACATTGAGTAAATATAATTGGTCTTGTCATATATCGGATTGTTTACAAAGTTAAAGTTAAGGTGCGAAAACTGCTCTTTAGAACACACATGCTCTAATTGTTCCTTAAATGGTCCTGTCGTTATTATAAAATCGCGCAAACCGCATTCTGCCAGTATACGCAATTGGCGTTCAAGTATGGTTTCCCCGTTTTTAAGCAATGCCATTGATTTGTGATTTTGTTTGGTAAACTCACCCATCCTGTTACCAAGTCCAGAATTAAAAATTATTGCCTTCACTTTTTACCTCCCAAATATCTAAACAAAAAACAAACACAAACATTAAATGGTTTCAAAAAGCTTCATCATATCTTTTTTGTTTTGCTCAGGAGATACTGTCGGTCTTCCCAAATCATCTCTTGAGCCTTGATTCACATAAACGATTAAGGCGCCCGGCCCATTATTTTTTAGTGACTCAATTCCCTTTGCAACCTGTTCTTTTGTGGTGGCTGAATATACATTTCCAAACCCCATTGCCTTTAATATGTTTTCGATATCAAGATCGAACCCTATAGTCGGTTGACCACCAACCGATTCATGTGCACCGTTATTGATTAAAATATACTTGAAATTTTCCCTTGCAGCTTTTACGGCAACTCCAATCCCGCCCATATGCATAAGAAAAGATCCGTCGCCGTCAATGCAATATATGTTTTTATCAGTTCCCAACGACATGCCAAGAGCAATCGAAGCCGTATGCCCCATTGACCCAACTGTCAAAAAGTCCCTGGCGTGGCCCTGCCCTTTTTTTTCGCGGATTTCAAAAATTTCTCTGGATGTTTTGCCGGTTGTAGACACAATAAAAGACTGCTCCTCGATACATGAAATTATGCTTTCAAGTGCCTCCTCACGCATTATATTATAAATCGGGCTGCTTTTAATGGATTTATATTCAGTGAAGCTACCTTTTTTAACAATTAACGCGATGGGCTTGCCTTTTTCGGCCATATACTGGCAGCAAGCGTTAATTTGTCTTTTGTAATCGTTGTCTAAAATCAAATATTCGATACCCATTGCATCAAGTAGTGAAAGAGTAACCTTGCCCTGCTTAACATGCTGTGGCTCATCCTTAACGCCCGGTTGGCCCCTCCAGCCAATTATTAAAAGCATAGGTATTCTGTAAACATCTTCATCAGCAAGAGATAGCAATGGATTGACAGTATTGCCAAGACCGGAGTTTTGCATATATACAACACCGAATTTGCCCGTTGATACATGGTATCCCGACGCAATACCAATGGCATTGCCCTCGTTAGCGGCAATTATATTGTTTTGTATGGGACTATTAGCGCGGATGCAAGAGCAAAGACTTTTTAATAGCGAATCCGGTACGCCTACAAAAAAATTCAATTCTTTTTTATTTAAATAATCATAAAATTCTTGTGTGTTTATCATTAGCTCATTCTCCCTGTATTGGATAATGTTCGTGGATTGCAAAACTCATGGATTTGTGGGCGAACACAGTTCGCCCGTGCATTATGCAGTTGCTATTGCATATTATAGTTAATTCCCCCGCAGGAGAAGTCCTACGGGGTAATTAAAAAATAATTTTATGTTAGTTTTCATTTGGTATGAGGCTTAAGACCTCTTTAATCGACATGCATTGATCATCGACTTCCTTGCTGCGTCCGCATTCCAGTATTTTCTCGGCTGTGTGAAGCATGGCGGGATATGCACTTCTTAATAGATGATTTGCGTATATAATAATATTTCCGCCCATTTGATTAAGTTGGGATTCGGTTAAGTGGTTATAGGATGTGGGTACCAAAACCACCGGCACATCGGGCGCAAAATCTCTGAATTGATTTAAAAACTCAGCGATTTCTTTGCCGTCCTTTTCTCTGCTGTGTATCATTATGCCGTCAGCTCCGGCATTAAGATATATTTTTGCCCTTTTTATTGCATCGTCAATACCTGCGCCTGCAATAAGACTTTCCAGCCGCGCAATAATCATAAAATCGCGTGTTAGCTGGGCATGCTTTCCGGCATTTATCTTTCTTGCAAATTCTTCAGGATCATCCAGAACCTGCTTAGCGTCAGTGCCAAACAGAGAGTTTTGTTTAAGACCTGTTTTATCCTCTATGATTACAGCCGATACACCCAGTCTTTCCAGCGTCCTCACGTTATATACAAAATGCTCGATTCTTCCCCCCGTATCACCGTCAAGAATAATCGGCTTGGTTGTGACCTCCATAATTTCGTTAATGGTATTAATTCTGCTTGTAAGGTCAACAAGCTCAATATCCGGTTTTCCTTTAAACGAAGAATCGCAAAGGCTGCTTACCCACATTGCATCAAACTCCTTGATGCAATTTTTATCTTCAATTTTGACATTTTCTGCAATAAGCCCGCTCAGTCCGTTTGAAGCCTCTATAACACGGATATACGGTTTAAGCTTAAGCATTTTTTTCAACTTTGCTCTGCGAATATCCGGCGTGTTAAGAATAGGTCTTAACCGTTCGTCAATTTCAGTTGCCGACACACCCTTTGTATATGGAAACTCAACGAGCTCTCCGCCATATTCGTCAAGCACCTCAATTACTTCTGCTCTGACCGAGGACTGTATTCCGGTCTTCCAGTCATCACCATGGACGACATAGTCGGGTTTAAGCTCTCTAAGATTTTTGGCATACGAAAGTGAGTCCTGCTTAACTACTTTCCTAACCTGTTTCAGATTTTCAAATATTTTTTTTCTTGTTTCAAAATCAAGAATAGGCAATCTTTTATATGTTGCTATAACTTCATCGGTCAGTATACCAATAATTACTTCGCCAAGACTTGCTCCCTGTTCAATGATATTCAAATGTCCATTATGTATAATATCGGCGGATACGGCTATATATACTGTTTTGGTCTGTTTCATGCTTTCACTTGCCCTTCCCGGTTCTAAAACATATAATTTGCATAATGTACAAACATATAAGTTAGTATATAGTAATAAATGCTATGTGTCAAGATGCATCAAAACCCGCTCATAATATAATCTGTTCGGCCGTATTACTTTAAATTCTCAATGGTGACATGTGGAATAACACAATACCTGTCCTGCATTATTATAAGAATACAGCCTTGTTTTTCACATAAACTAAAAGTGTAATACTTATGTTTCCAATTAATCCGGAAAAGCGATGTTTGGTTAATGGATAGTATAACATGTGCAGCGGAGGTGATGAACGGTTTGCATTTCACTGTGGGCAGGGGCGCGGTAAAAGTGCTTACCATATGGATTTCTGCTGCGGGCATTGCCGCAACAGCACTTATGTCTGCCCTTGCCGGTTTGTTTACACCATGGTTTTTAGTTGGTTCGTTAATTGTCGGTGCCGCCACAATATTTGCTGCACTGTGGTATCCTTCACGATATGCAGATGTGTTTAGGGGCAGTTTTGACGGTGAGGCGGTGCGCGCAACCATTGGTGTAATACGCAGACAGGAAATTTTTGTGCCCATAAAAGCGCTGCGAACATTTGAGCTTTGCTCGGATCCGGTTCAGCGAACGTTTAAATGCCGTACTGTCATTCTGCGATTTGCAGGCGGCGCCGTATACCTGCCGCTTCTGCCCGAGGGGCAAGCTTTTCAACTTGCAAAAGACATGGAGAAATATGAGGATTGAATGCTATGAACCGCCCGCACCCTTTATACTTATATTACAATATAAAAAAATGGATGCTATTATTGCTTTTGCCCGTTATTAGAGCGATTTTCTTTCGCCACGACCCTGTATCGGTAATAATCTCATCTATGCGCGATGTGGCGCTTGCCGCTTTGCTTATCACTTACACAAGCGTCAAGTGGAAAAAGGCAAGCTTTTCGTTAAGCGGCGGACTGACCTTTGAACACGGATTGATACTTAAGCGCCGGCTGCGCGTTTTTGCAGGCAATGCGGCAACGATTGAAATTGAACGCAGCCCGTTGATGTGGGTCGCGGGCGGCAGGCGCGTGAGAATTAACACAGCCGGATTGCGCCGCCGCTCGGACGCAACAATATATTTGTCTGCACGCGCAGCCGCTGTAATGGCGGGAGCAAAATCTGTTTGGCGTACAAGGCGTGTTGCTTCGCGTGTGATGCCTGTTTTGGTTATGTCGGCGTCCAGCTCTAACGCTGCGTTGGGACTGCTTACACTGGCACCAGCATTACGCCAAGCCGGAGAAATTTTGGGCAGGGAAGTGTCGGGAGAAGTATACGGGCTATTTAACCGTATAATATCCCTTGGGCTTCCGCCTTTGTTCGACGCTGTTGCACACATATTGGTATTGGGATGGTGCTTTGCTTTTTTGCGCATATTTATCAGAACAGCAGGCTTTACAATAGAGCGTACCGGAGGTC
>DHNF01000134.1:12874-14414 GCA_002409375.1 Ruminococcaceae bacterium UBA5423 | reverse complement strand
GTAGAGCGTACCGGAGGTCAGATACACCTGCTTTCCGGGCTTGTGACGCATAGGGACATATATATAGACTGCAGCCGTATAACAACAATGCAGTTAAGACAAACACTGTTTATGCGCCTGTTCGATTTGTATACTGTCGCAATAACAGCGGCTGGTTACGGCCGTGAAAAGGGCTCACGCCCGTTAATTGTTCCCGCCGCACGGCCTCGGGAGCTGTGCAGTGCACTTGATACACTCTTACCCGATTATCCCACATGCCCCGCCACACTACACCCTTCAAAAAGAGCGATTGTCAGCTATGCTCTGCCACCACTGCTGTTAACATTGGCAAGTTTAATACCTCTATATATTGGCGGAATTTTTAATATGCTTGCCGCAATTTGGTTTATTGGCGGAATATGGTGGTTGCTTATACGATTGTCGGCATATGTCCGAGCAGGCTTTGGCGTAAGTAAGCATGCCGTTACCTTGCGCTACTCGCGCGGGTTAGCACTTTATGAAATACATGTCCCGCGTGAAGCAGCCGATTGTGTTCGCATTATACGCTATCCATGGCAGCGTTTAAATAACACTTGTTCTATTGAACTGCGCTGCTTCGGAGAAAAAATGCGCAAGCACCGTGTACGGGCATTGCCGTATAAAGAGGCTCTCAGACTTTCAGAACAATTAATTATACCATGATAAAAAACCGCCGACAGGATCACCTAATCCCGTCGGCGGTGCAAATTTCCCAATACTGCAATAAATTGCGGCGCGATATAGGCATCGCGCTGTTTAGTTCTCTTGAAAGCTTGTTGCAACCGGTTTAACTCTTCGCAAAAGGGCAACAAAGCGTATCCAATCAACCTTAAATACAAGCAAATACAAAGCAGGTTCAAGCATCAGTGCTGCGGCAACATCCAAGATCGAATGCTGTTTAATAAAACATGTCGAAGCACAAATAAGCACTGTCATAATAAAAGAGAAAGTCTTCCAACCACGGCGCTTGCCAAACAGCTTTGATTTGCATAGACCTATGTGAATTGCCATCTGATTTAAAACATGTATGCTTGGACAACAATTTGTGTTTGTGTCGGTGGCATAAATGCTGAATCTGACAACCCGGCTGAAAAAATCATTTCCCGTGATAATCGGACGAAGAGGTTGGCCGTGAGGGAACATAATGTATGCCACCATGGCGGCCGCCATGCCAACATAAATCAGCATGATAGTGCGGATAAAATCGCCCCTGTCGCTAAAGCACAACAGCACAAGAACCACGGCAATCAACGGAAACCATAAAACATAAGGGACAACAAAAGCAGGAACAAACGGTATAACCTGATCGACCGGGCAGCTAATCCAGTATTGAGGAACAATATATTTTTCAAGCAAGGAAAACTGGATAAACAACACCAGAAAACCTAAGAAAAAAACCGAATGCCAATATTGCCTGACAAGACCGCGAAATCCATCGGGATAAAACAGGCGCTTGCCGCGTGCCGGAATTATTTTATTTTGTTTCACACGGGCACCTCCCTGTCATATATATAATAAAACC
>DHNF01000134.1:9963-12696 GCA_002409375.1 Ruminococcaceae bacterium UBA5423 | reverse complement strand
TGTTATGCTAATCTTTCGATTAAGTATTTAAGTGTCAGCAGTCAAAGCCGGAAGCCTTTTGTAAAAGTGTCGTTCTGCACCGTAGTTAAATGTTTCAGCTATGGTGCATATCTTGTCAACTAGGCATACAATGAAAGCCTCTCGGCAAGCTGGCAACCGCAAAGTGAGCGGCCACATATGCTTAGTGATAACATCACGCTCGGTATCGTTAAGCGTTATATGGCACTCGGCATTGTTAAGTGCTGTTTTGGGATGTGAAAATCCATGCCACCGGCGCGATTTGTCCGGTTTGTGCCAGTCATAAAGAAAAAAATCGTGCAACAAAGCTCCACGAATCAGCGCAGCATGATTACATCTAATTTTTAGACGCAAGCATAAAACATAGCTGAAATACGCCACAGCCAAGCAATGCCTAAGACATGATGTGCTGCCGTGCTGTGTATATTTATCCATTTCTAAAATCGGCATATTATTAATCAGCGGTTGCAAACATCCGCAAAAATAAGCCATCTCGTCGGGTTTCAACCTCATAAAATTTACCATGCCTTTCCGCTACACTTGAAATAGCACGGTTATATTATACTCGCGTTAAGCTGCAATATCAACCTTGTTGTTTGATTATAAGAAGTTCTTAATAATTGCTTAATCATCAACAAAGCTCGCGGTAATTGCCCAAAAATGAAAACATTGGCATATCCTCATACATGGCACACATTAAATTTAATGTTGACGGATCGGATAGCCCACCCTCAAAATCAAGATAAAAAACATACTCAAAAGCGCCCATTCGTGACGGCCGGCTTTCAAGCTTGGTAAGGTTAAGCCCGGTGGCAGCAAATTGCGCCAGTGTTCTGTAAAGTGACCCCGTAATATGGGGAAGGGCAAAAATAAGGCTGATTTTATTTGCTTCTTTCGGGATAATAAGCTCCCGTGAAATAGCGATGAATCTTGTGCTATTATTTTCAACTGTTTGTATATTATCATCTAAGATTTGCAAATTGTAAATCTCTGCTGCATGACGAGAGGCAATTGCGCATAGAGAATAATCTCCACTTTCAGATACCATGCGCGCAGCTGCTGCAGTGTTAATAAAAGACCGCGGTTCGAGATTGCGTTCTGCTATTGCTTGGGCACATTGGGCTAATCCTTGTGGGTGCGAATAAACGACTTTAAGCTTGTCGACGCTTGCCCCGGGCAGCGCAAGCAGACAATGCTTTATCGGCATTGTTACTGCCGCTACAATTGAAAAGCGATATTTCATTACAAGATCGTACACCTCGTTTACCGATCCCGCAGTAGAATTCTCGACGGGAAGAATGCCGTAATCGGCATTATTGTCTCTAATCTCGGCAAACACATCTGCAAATGTATCTACAAAAAACGGCTGTGCCCCGCCAAAAAGTCTGGCCGCTGCCTGCTGTGAATATGCCCCGCGCACTCCCTGACAAACAACCCGTGCTTTGTCAGGGGGCAGCAGCTCGCGCTTTGCGGATTTTACCTGCGCACTTAAAGCTGCACCCAACCCAAGTCTGCTGTGCTGAAGAGCGCGTGAAGTATCCATCATAGCTGAAAAAACAAGGGATGCAGCATTGCCATAACCTTTTTTGTATCCGTCACATATACCTTTAATGCGATTTATTATCTCTTTTTCTCTTTGTTCATTAAGCACCGGGATATTATTTGCCGCCTTATAATCCGCAACCTTTAAAGAGCAGTCCAGTCGGCGACACAATAAACGTGTAATTTCGGTATCAATCTCATCAATTTCTTTGCGTATATCGTTCAATTCCATAACAAAACCAAGCCTTTCAGGTTGTCATTTTTCGGATTCCATCAAATCAAGCAGCCCCAATGCAATTACTGCTTCAACAACAGGAAGTGCACGAGGCACAATGCACGGGTCATGCCTGCCGCGCACCGACAATTCGGCCTTGCACATATTTTTAATATCTATCGTGTGTTGAGGGTGCGCTATTGACGGTGTAGGTTTTATTACCACACGAACTATCAGCGGCATACCGGTTGTAATTCCTCCCAGAATACCACCGTTGTTGTTTGATAATGTAACAACATTGCCTTTATCATCATAATCGAAAGGGTCATTTGCCTCACTGCCCCGCAAAGACGCAAACCCAAACCCTGCGCCGAATTCCACACCCTTTACGGCCGGAATCCCGAAAATTAGTGCAGCCAGCCTGTTCTCTACCCCGCCAAACATAGGAGAGCCCAAACCGGCGGGCATGCCTGCAGCAGCCGCTTCGATTATTCCTCCGACACTGTCACCTTGTTTTTTTGCTTGTTTCACCTTTTGGCGCATGTTTTCTTCAACAGTTGAGTCAATCAGCGAAAAATGCTGTGATGAAAGCCGCTCTAACAGTTCGGGCCCGACACTCACCGGGTCAAAAGCACTGTCTCTTTCACCATTTATTTCAAGAATATGCCCGCCGATATACACCCCGCGCCGCCTTAAAATCTGACGGCACACCGCACCGGCAAATACAAGCGGCGCAGTCAATCGCCCGCTGAAATGCCCGCCGCCGCGCACATCGTTATAGCCTTTATACCGCACATGGCCGGTATAGTCGGCGTGCCCCGGACGCATAAGACGGCTAAGCTCATCATAATCATTTGATTTTTGATTGTTATTTTCAATCAATGCAGCAAGCGGCGCACCTGTAGTGTGGCCGCTCAAGATACCCGAAATGATTTTAGGGCTGTCACTCTCGGCTCGTG
>DHNF01000134.1:2965-9764 GCA_002409375.1 Ruminococcaceae bacterium UBA5423 | reverse complement strand
ATGTACTATCATTGCCGGGTGCACGCCTTTTCATTTGGACATGTATCTCTTCAAGGTCTATTTTTTCGCCAGCCGGCAAACCATCAAGCACACAGCCAATAGCCTGACCGTGGCTTTCACCGAATACAGTACATTTAACGCGCGTCCCAATATTAGATGACATCAACTGCACCTCCGCATTTTTGGTATTCTTCAAAAAATGATGGCCAGCTCTTATTAACGCTGTCGGCGTCTGTTATTGTAATTGGATTTAAACACCCCAGTGCCGCAACAGCAAGGCTCATCACAATTCTGTGGTCGCTAAATCCCGATAGTGTTACGCCGCCGTCCAAGCGCTCGACACCCTCAATTTGCAACCCGTCTTTGGTCTGTTGTATTTTTGCACCTATTTTTTTAAGGCAATGTGTTACGGCCTCTAACCTGTCGCTTTCCTTTAATCTTAGGCGCCCTGCTCCCGAAATTGTTGTAACACCGTCGGCAAAAGCGCTAACTGTTGCCAACACAGGTACCAAATCCGGGATCTGGGAGACATCGATATCAATGCCCCGCAACCTTTTTTTACGGCATATTGCACCGTCTTCAGTCCTTTTAATATCTGCACCCATACGCTCAAAAAGGTTGATTACGGCGCGGTCACCCTGATATGAATTCATATCTACGCCTTTTAACTCAATGCAACCGCCCACTGCGCCCAGTGCCAGCAAAAATGCCGCCTGTGACCAGTCTCCCTCAATTTTATAATCATACGGCAGATAAGTCTGTCCACCCGGCACATGCCAACCAAATGAAGTCTTATGCACCTTGATATCCGCACTTTCCAAAGCATTTATTGTAAGGTCAACATATGATTCGGACTGCAGCGGGGAAGTCAAAATAATATCACTGTCACCGTCACACAATGGGAGAGCAAAAAGTAGCCCCGATATAAATTGGCTGGATACATCGCCGGGAAGCTTAAACTTGCCCGGCTGCAACCGCCCCTCTATTGTCAAAGGCAGCCCGCCTGAAGTTTTTAATTTAATCCCGTGCTGCGGCAGACAGTCGGCGTATACACCAATCGGCCTTAATGGCAGCCTGCCGCTTCCCGTAAAAGTGCAAGCTATGCCGCAGGCGGCAAAAACAGGTATTAAAAATCTAAGTGTTGACCCGCTTTCGACACAATCAATAACCGGTTCATCTTTAGAAAATGTTGCCTTTTGTACTGTAACCTTGTCGCCACTGTACACAGCATCGACACCAAGGCGTGAAATGCCGTTTATTGTGGCCTGCATATCGTCTGATTCAATTACTCCTTTTACACTGCCCCCGCCAGCAAGTGCCGTGCAAATCAAGGCACGGTGCGCTGCTGATTTAGATGGTGGGGGGGCGGCACATCCGTCTATAACGGCAGGGAAAACCTTAATGCTGCTCATCTATTGCCACTCCTTTAGGCGTTAAAAATGTCTCAAGCTGATTTATAGGAACGGATTTTACATAAGCCTCGCCGATTTTTTTCAAAAGCACTACATCTATGTTTTCGCCCTTGCGCTTTTTATCTACGGCAGTATATTGCAAATAGTCTTTTAAGGGTGCTGAATCCCATGTCGGCAGTCCAAACTTTTTTAACAAAGATATAAGCCGGTCTGCCGTTTGATTTTCGGTAAGCCCGCACCGTTCAGCTGCTTCGGTTATCACTGACATACCAATAGAAACGGCATATCCGTGGGATAAAACCGAATAATCATAATATTTTTCCAATGCATGTCCAAGGGTATGTCCGAAATTTAATAGCTTGCGCTCTCCCTTTTCGTGTTCGTCCCTTTCAACCACACCGCGTTTTATATCAATACAATGTGCAATAATATGCTCCCTTTGCAAAACATCAAACTCATTTGTGTTTTCGAGTATTGAAAACAATTTCTTATCTTTTATTGCCGCAGTTTTGATTACCTCTGCAAGACCTGACTTAAAAACATCGTCGGGCAATGATGACAATGTGTCGGTATCGGTAATGACAAGTGACGGCTGCCAAAATGCACCAATAAGATTTTTTCCCTGAGGTATATCCACGCCGGTTTTGCCCCCGACGGATGAATCTACCTGTGCAAGCAATGTTGTGGGTATCTGGACAAAATCTATGCCGCGAAGCCAGGTTGCGGCAGCAAACCCTGCAATGTCGCCGGTAACACCTCCACCAAGCGCTATCAGTAAATCACCCCGTGTCAAGCCGTTACGCGATAAAGACTCGTATATTTTTATAACTGTCTCAATCCGTTTGCTTTGTTCTCCCGCATCAAAAACAAAAATCCCGGTTTTGTAACCCGACTGTTCAAGTGCACAGATAACAGTGTTGGCATACAGTGGTGCAACATTAGAATCCGTAATAACGAGTGCCCGATAACCTTTGTTTATCTCTTTGCAAAAAATGCCCGCTCGCTTAAGCAGATCGTCCCCCACAATGATTGAATATGGTCTTTTAGTATTTACCGTAATCTTTGTCATCCGAAATTCTCCTTTCGCCCACGACCATCACTCAAAATCTCAGCGATAAGCTGTGTGTTTCCCGCATCAACGGCATCACGATATTGCTTTAAGTTAGAAATTAAATTGTCAATTTCAAAACAAAGATTGTCTTTGTTCAGCAAAAAAAGCTGTGACCAAAGCGTTTCGTCCACGGTTGCAACGCGAGAAACATCACGATAGCTGCCGGCAGAAAATCCGGAATGTTCGGGGCAATTTGGTGATTTTACATATGCACCTGCAAGAACATGCGGAAGCTGCGATGTAAACGCTATCATTTTGTCGTGATGTTCGGGAGTTGTCACCGTAACACCTGTGCAGCCGATTTGCATTGCTACCTGCTTTAACAAATTTACAACATGCTCGGGCGTGCCTTTTGGCGGGGTAAAAATATAATATGCACCCTCAAACAGGCAGGCATCTGCGTTTGCGAACCCACTGCGCTCTCGTCCCGCCATCGGATGCCCGCCAACAAAATGCAATCCCCGTTCCCAGCAAAGAGGCACACAGTGTTTCATGATCTGCCGCTTGACACCGCATACATCTGTTACAATTGTGCCCGGTCGAAGATTGGCTGCATTTTCATTTAAAAAATCAACAGTAGCATCGGGTGAAAGCGCGATTATAACCAAATCCGCTTGGTTAAGATGTTGGACACCTGTTTTATCGGCTGCGCCCGAGGACAGGACTGCGTCAATAACCGCACTGTCACAATCAATCCCGATTACAGTATGGTTTGTACGCTGCTTTAATGCTAACCCCAGCGATCCCCCGATTAGTCCCATACCGACAATTCCAATTTTTGTTGCCATAGGTCATTTTCCTTTCAACAAACGCTCGGTAATTTATCAATGTTTTAATCAGATATTAGTATTAAGGGTGCGTTGAGCGACCTCTTTACCAAACAATTTGGCAATTTCATGTATGCGCTTAACGAGCGCGCCAAATTGCATGGGCGTGAGTGATTGTGCACCATCAGATAAAGCATGGGGTGGATCGTTATGAACCTCGATAATCAATCCGTCTGCACCGGCAGCAACCGCCGCCAGGGCGAGGGGCTCCACCAACTGGCTGATACCCGATGCGTGTGACGGGTCAACAACAACGGGCAAATGCGACAGGTTTTTCAGCAAGGGGATTGCGGATATATCCAAAGTGTTCCGAGTCATGGTTTCAAAGGTGCGAATGCCGCGTTCGCAAAGAATAACCCGTTCATTGCCTGCAGCCATAATATATTCAGCACTCATAAGCAGCTCTTCAATGGTATTTGCAAGGCCGCGTTTAAGCAATACCGGCTTATTCATTTTGCCCAGTTCCTTTAACAACTCAAAATTTTGCATATTGCGCGCGCCAACTTGGATTATATCAACATCTCGGAACAGATCCAGATGCCCGGGGGACATAATCTCGGTTACAATTGGTAATCCTGTTTTTGTGCGTGCCTGCCGCAGCATGTCAAGACCGTCGGCTCGCAGTCCCTGAAAAGAATAGGGAGAAGTGCGTGGCTTGAACGCCCCGCCGCGTAAAAACGCCGCGCCCGATTCCTTAACCTGCTGTGCCACACCCGCAATCTGCTCTTTGCTTTCAACAGAACACGGACCGGCAATAATACCAAGCTTGCCACCACCTATTACCGAGCCGCCACCCAAATCAATTACTGTATCGCCGGGATGAAATTTGCGGTTAGCCTTTTTATATGGTTCTTGTATCCGTTTTACACTCTCTACAATCTTTTGTGCCCCGATAAGTTCTATATCAACCGCGGCTGTATCGCCCAAAAGCCCGAGTACAATCGAATGTTTACCGTACCAAGCATTTACCTTAACATCGTTTGAACTTTCGATCCATTTAGAAAACTCAACTGCCCTGTCACGCGTTGTGCCATGCTTTAGCACAATAATCATTTATCCCGACCTCCAATAAATTAAATATCAAAAAAGGCGGAGCTCATACCATGAGCTCCGCCTAATTATACAATCGGTTTACGGCTGCTAAACTTCTTGTGCGGCAAAAGCGGCATGGCAATAAAACTCCCGAAAAATAAAATCGAAAGAGCCCGTAAATCGATTATATATTTTGGTTGTTGTTTTATTGTTCATGTCGCACTCCAAACAAAAGTTTTATTCATAATACTCTATATCAATCGCCCTTGTCAATACTTTAAATAAATTTTACAATTTAAAGTGTAAAACCTGGTTTGTGATACAATGTAATATGCTAAATAATACAATATAGTCTATATGGTTTCGGCTTGAATGTAGTTTTTACGTATGTTATACTCTGTGCATAAAACCTTTTATACTGATATCCGACTAAAAATTTCCGAGGATTTTTTTGTGTAGGGCAAGGAGGAAACGCAAGTCCGGCGCAAAAAATTATTAAGCTTTAAGTTGGTATTTGTATTATACTTGAAAGGCGGAACCGTTAATGGATGAATCATCGGTTAAACTCAAACAATGGATTGACTCGACCGAAGCATATGAGCCGGCTTCGTGGGAGCGTCTGCCCGAACTGGAATTATATATGGATCAGGTGCTTACCTTTATGAATCGTCAGCTTGAGCCTTTTTCTCCCGATAAAGAAAGGCTGCTGACTCCCAGCATGATAAACAATTATGTCAAAGACGGTGTTTTGCCCAGACCGGTACGCAAAAAGTATTCACGCGGTCATCTTGCAATGCTGATGATGATTTGCTCATTAAAGACGGTGCTTTCTCTGCCCGAAATTTCATCTCTATTAAACGGACTAACCGAATTGTCTGACATAAGCGAGCTATATCCTGAATTTGCTAAAGCCCATGGCGACGCAATTACGGAGACTTCTTCGTGTATTGCCGATGCCCCCGGCAGTGATAGAGAAACACTTTACCGTATGGCTCTTAAGCTAGCCCTTGAAGCTAATGCACGCCGTACAGCTGCCGCCAGTATTATAAACTCACTCGAAAACCCGCCTGTGGAAAAAGAAAAAGACAAATCAAAGGACTGATAACGTTTGATGCGTGCCTATTCACATAGTGCCATCACGCGTGATATAACAAAATATGGCACCATGCATGTATTAATTTTTTCTACTGTATTATTTTTGAAATAATAAAACACAAGGCATATATTGCCGGTTGATGAACAATATAAATAATCAGCGCATGACGACCGATAACAGATAAAAAGGGCACGCGGCTGCGATACATCCATGTAGGAAACTGCATGTGTTCTGCCCATACTCCAACAAAACTGCCGCCCAAAAAACAAAATATCCACGGCAATATCGGAAAATAATCAGAACTTTGGAGATCGCCAAACCCCAGCGGAAACAGCAACGGTTGTTTTAAGGTGTCAGGAACCGGCCACGATAACATACCTTTAACACCGAAAAAACCGCCTTTATATTCGGGCACCCACCATGTAACCAACAACAGTGCTGCACACACCACAATCCCCGCAATGGGATGTATACGGTCAAGCAAAGGGCGCAGCAGCACAAACAAAAGTATAGAAACGGCAAGAAAGTGTAATATCCCAAACAGTATTACTTCGTCAGGTAAGACTATTTTTAAAATTAGTGTAATTGCCAGCGCCACCATTAAAAGAAGCGCCCCTCGTTTGAGGTTGTTACTCGACAGCCGGCACGAAATGCCGCAAATAAAAATGAACACTCCTGCAAAAAAAGCTTCAGCAGGCGTAAAAAATATGAACAGAAAACGCCCCAGCTCAAGCCCGAATATATAACCGATGGTATAAAATGCGTGATATGCAACCATTAGTATAACTGCAAAACCCCGCACTTCGTCGATGAAATGGATGCGAGACCTGTTTTTTTGTTGATTGTTCTCGGTCATATACATTGTCCTTCCCCAGCGAATCAGTTTTATACAGATTATAGCCTAATCAATATTGTTATGCAAAATGGAGAATAGTATAATATTGCACTTTAGGTGTTTCAATGTTATACTGTCATGGAAAATTAAGCAATACTTGGGGTAAAGCGAGGTAAAGGTATGGAGAAAATTAAAATGACTACGCCGCTTGTTGAAATGGACGGCGACGAAATGACTCGAATTATATGGCAAAGCATAAAGGATAAGCTAATAATGCCATTTGTGGAACTTAAAACCGAGTATTATGATTTAGGGTTAAAAAACCGTGATAAAACCGATGATGGTATTACTGTTGATGCTGCAAATGCGATTAAAAAATACGGTGTTGGTGTAAAGTGTGCAACCATTACACCGAATGCACAGCGCGTTGAGGAATATGGTCTTAAAAAGATGTGGAAAAGCCCTAACGGAACCATCCGTGCAATA